>JAYWHF010000712.1:0-5769 GCA_043777855.1 Gammaproteobacteria bacterium
TTCTCAACTCACGTCGGCTTTCGCCCGGAACGTTTAAATGATGCCATCAGTTTGCTGAAAGAGGATCGGCCTGATTTAGTCTCTGAAGGATTATGTGCGGCAGACCTTACTCAACTCGATAAATTTCAACGGCTGTTTAAAGAGTTACGCAATAACCCAAGCAATCATCCCAAAAGTGCAGCACTGCTATCATTGCTACAACGCATGCTACAAGCCGGCTCTCTGTCTTTCGAACCTATTCCCCATTTTGGTTTAGGTTTTAATGCCTACGCGACCGTCACATCACCTATTCGCCGGTATAACGATTACTACAATCACGTGGCAATAAAACGCATTTTACGCGGCCAACCCAAAATTGAAATCAATAACGATTTACCAACACAATTACAAGAAACAATTAATATTGGTCGCCAAGCTTGCCGTTATTTGGAACTGTGGTTATGTAGCCAATTTATGAAGCAACACTTAGATACTCTGCATAAAGGTACCATTGCCCTCGTAAACTCCAACGGTATAGGTGTGCGCTTGGACAACTTGGGCATTGAAGGCTATGCCATGCTCGCCCCAAAAGACGGCGATGTAAAAGCAAAATTCGATTCACGTCGTTTGAGTTTAACCATTGAAGAAAAAACCTATCGCCTTGATGAAAAAGTGTATGTGCTGGTAAAAGAGGTGGATGTTGATAAACGCAAAGTTGCATTAGAAGTGGTAAACGAAGAAACCGCCGCGCGATTAAGCGCATGGTTGTAATACGGAGAGTCTATGGCCAAAAACTACTGGCTCTTTAAAGCAGAACCCCACATCTACGGAATAGAACATCTTTCCGCAGCACCCAACAAAATAGGTCGCTGGGATGGTATTCGCAATTATCAGGCGCGCAATTTTTTGCGCGACTAGGTAGCAATGGGTGACGACGTTTTTATTTACCACAGCAGTTGTAAAAACGTCGGCATAGTCGGCACCGCAACCATCGTCAATACTGCCTACCCCGACCCCACACAATTTAATCCTGATAGCGACTATTACGATCCAAAATCCACACCCGAAAATCCACGCTGGGTTTCTGTGGATATTCAATTAAAAAAAATATTCCCAAGAATAATTTCACTCACAGAAATAAAAGCTCAGAGTGGGTTAGCCAATATGGTATTGGTAAAGCAAAGCAGATTATCAACGCAACCGGTGACCAAAGCAGAATGGGAATTTATATTACGGTTAGCTTAAAACCAGACTGCTTAAACCAGGCCATTTGAAACGTTATATGAACGTTTAGATGTGCAACAACAGTTAGCTACCTTGCTGAGAACCAAGACTTTCTTCGCAAAATAATTTTAAACTATGCGCTTGATTAACCAATTGCACAACATTGGACACACCCATTTTTTGCATAATATTTTCTTTGTGCTTATCGACAGTTCTAGGCGAAATATTCATAAAACCGGCGATTTCTAGCGACGTATAACCTCGAACAATCAAAGCAAGTGCGTGAAACTCCCGAGCCGTAAGCTCGAAATTTACCAAAGCAATTTTTTCCTGAATTATCGTGGAGACTACCCGAAGATTGTTTGCCACTTTTTCAATCGCCGTAATTATTGCTTCAGCAGATTCTTCTTTGTGCAACACGCCATCCGCTCGACTACTCACTATATGCTTTAATGTAAAGCTGGCTTGAGAACCGGTTAAAAATACCAGCTTTACGTTATCGTAGCGCTGCTTAATATACTCCGCAGCCGCTAAAGTATCGCCCTCTGGCATGTGGTAATCGATGAGAATTAGATCAACAAGATACTGTTGAATAACATTTTTCAAATCTTGAATATTCGCGACAGTGCAGAGCACCTTGTGTGAGGTTTTATTGCACAACATGAATTCAAGTGAATCTCTGAATATCGCGTGATCATCTGCTATTATAATATTCATTTAGGTTGCCGCACCATTGACTACTTCATCCACTATTTCATTATGCATTGTACAAACTTGTCTGCTCTTTATCAGCCTATGTTCAAGCAATTGGGCCCAATCGAATAATTTAACATTAAACGATGGAAAATTTAGCGACTCCGTTGACCAGTATCTTGAAGCTTATGGTAACTATCCTTTAGATCAGTCTCCTGAAGAATTCCAACAATTGCTTGATCAACAGGTAAAACCTCAAAGTCGCCCCACCGCAAACCTAAACGTTCCGTCTCATGATAAGGATGCGACAGGGACCTCAGCCCAATGGTATAAATTAAGTATTCTGAATGGCTCCAGCGCCGCTAAGGAAATTTGCCTTTCAACATCCATTACTCAAGCGAAGCTATTGCGAGTTTACATAGTTCGCGAGGGCACACCGTCTTTATTACTTGAGCAAAACATTTATTCCACTTATGACAGCAGGCCATTGCCATACAATTTATTGAGTGCCCCCATGGGCATCAAGGCTGGTGAGCGACTGGATATTTACCTGCAGTACGCAAGCATAGCCCATTATCCTATGTTCAATAGAATTACTGAGAAAGAAAGCTTTGAAGCAGAACAACAGAAAGTAACTCTCTTGCACGGTGCAAGCTTAGGCATAGCCTTTACTTTATTTTTATTTTTCTTTCTGCAATTTTGTTTAAAGCCGAGCAAAGCCCTGGCCTACTATTGTTTACTCACGCTAAGCTTGGGGGTTTTCATGGCCCAAATGCTAGGCTATAACTTCAAATATTTTTGGCCGACTGCCGGCGAATTCAATGTACGCCTCACCTCGATCACTGGAAGTATCACCTATGTTTGGTATTTTCTTTTTTCAGGATCAATGTTTAATCTAAAACTACACAACAGGCCTTTGTATCTACTCACTTTAGCTGCTGCAAGTTTATCTGGAATGTTTGCAGCACTGGGATTTTTTATTGAGGTTTCCACCTATGTATTATGGACTTCTTTATTGCTTAATCCTCTGCCTATTATTGTTACGGCATGGGCGTATAAAAGGCGATTGCCATCCTCGCTTTTATTTCTAATCGGTTCCATTTTACATTGCTCGTTTACGTATTTATTTATTTTAACCTGCGTGGGCTTAATTGATTTAAGCCGCTGGGCTTTTGGCTTGGCAGGCATAGGACAGATGCTGGATATTTTTCTTTTTGCCGGAGCCATAGCTTACCAATCAAAGGTCACTCAACAGGATTTAAATGCGCATTTATTACAAAAGCTAACCGACGCAAAGGAAATGGCAACGCTAGAATTGGAAAAGAATCAGTCTTTATCGAAATTACAAGACTATAGCTTGCAACTTGCCGCTGTGACTCACGATTTAATTCAACCGCTAGCGTCGATAAAAATGGCCGTATCTGTAGTAGATGACAACGAGAGCAAATCAGCTAAAAATAAAATTGAAAACACTGTGTCCTATGCGGAAAAACTATTGCAATCGATCATTCATATCGCTCATTCTCAATATCGTGAAGCGAAGGAAATCGTACCTCTTAACGAAATTTTTAACGGCTTGAGACAAAGATACGAAGAGCGTATCAACGATAAAGGTCTTCAGTTCCGTAGCGTAAATTACGCTGGCAATATCAACTGCTCTCCCATCGTAATTAATCGCATATTAGACAACCTGGTAACCAACGCGATGCGTTACACCACTCATGGGGGTATTTTAATTTCTGCAAGAAATCGCTCAAATGGCGTGTTAATACAAGTGTGGGATACCGGCAGCGGCATACCCGAATCACAAATTGAAGAACTTGGTCGCCCCTTTAACCAGCTTATTAAAGAAGGTTCAATCAACGAGGGCCTAGGGCTAGGTCTCCATATCGTAAAAGCGCTCTCTACGAACGCAAGATTCACACTCAGCATTCATTCCAAAAGAGATCGCGGTTCCTGCTTTAGCTTGCTGGTACCACATTAGCTTGTTAGTGCCGCACCGATCTGGCGCGAGCACCAATCTTCACCGCCCTACACATATCAATAGAAAATATTCTTACACACTTCCGCTCGCGAATACGTAATTTTACGTATTCGTTATTTTATGGAATAGATAAATAATGGCGTCCGTTCAATACAGGCTCTACGCTCAACAGGCGGAAAAGAATTTATAACCCGAAGAGTTTAACAATGTTTACATTCATAAATTACAATAAATTTTCTTTGCTCCTCGCTGTAGTATGCATACCGCTAATGAGCTGTTCAGCAAGTAAATCAAATGTAAAACCACAGCCTATAAAGCCAAGCAATGATGGAACATCAAATTACACTGTCAAGATCAGCAAAGAAATACCCAATAGTCAGTTTGGGGTTGTTGTTGAACACCAGGCTATCATGGGTGATGGAAAACAGTATTTGCCCGCGGATAACTATTATGAGGTTAACTCCAACCCCTACCTCACGTACCTCACGGATAAAATTCTCATCAGCAGGCCTAGTGATACCGTTCAGGTTGATTATTCATTAACAACAACGTCACTTTCTGGGAAATGGAATGTCCTAAATTTTCAGCGCTTTGTTTTGAATTTCTATGCGGGCCTGAGTAATGTACAGAGCAAAATCGATACTATTGGTTCCAGAGGGTTTACTCAACGTAATGACTATCACCACACGCAATTGCTGGGAAAAGTAGAGCTCTCAGTTCCCATCACTCATAAGCTTCGTATAACCGGCGCGGCTTCAGAAGCTGTAGGTAGAGGATTTGATCATTCACTTTTAACAGAAACACTTTCCTTTAATTATCAAGTATCGAAACTCATCCAGTTAACGGCTGGTTACCAGTATGTGCAATACGATGTTTCTTCTGATTATGAGCCAAATGAAACCAGCTACCAGATTACGCCAAACTCGGCGATTCATTTGCACCAGCAAGGATTTTTGGCTGGAATAGCTTTTACATTTTGATGTGCTTTTATGCCGTGGTGCGGCACATAGGACTCGAAATATTTTTTGGCACAGCTGGTTAAAACAAAATAAAAAAGCCGATCAAATGATCGGCTTTTTTATTTTGTTGCTGACGCGAAAATTATTCCCACTCAATAGTCGCAGGCGGTTTGCTCGACACATCATAACAAACACGCGACACACCAGAGATTTCATTAATAATACGGCCTGAAACTTTCTCCAATAATTCATAAGGCAAATGCGCCCATCGTGCAGTCATAAAATCTACAGTTTCTACGGCACGCAAAGAAATTACCCAAGCGTAACGGCGGCCATCACCAACCACGCCAACAGACTTCACAGGCAAAAATACCGCAAAGGCTTGTGAGGTTTTTTGATACCAGCCAGCCGCATGTAATTCCTCTAGAAAAATCGCATCGGCTTCGCGCAGAATATCCGCGTACTCTTTTTTCACTTCGCCGAGAATCCGCACCCCCAAACCCGGGCCGGGAAATGGATGCCGATAAACCATATCGTAAGGTAAACCCAACTCCAAACCGATCGCGCGCACTTCATCTTTGAATAATTCACGCACTGGTTCAACTAACTTGAACGCCATATCGTCAGGTAAACCACCCACATTATGGTGCGATTTGATCACATGAGCTTTACCGGTTTTAGCCGCTGCTGATTCAATCACATCGGGATAAATAGTACCCTGCGCAAGCCATTTAACATCTTTTAATTTAGTCGCTTCGGTATCAAACACATCGATAAAAGTGCCACCAATAATTTTGCGTTTTTTCTCTGGGTCATTCTCGCCTTTTAAATTATTCAAGAACAGATCTTGCGCATCGGCACGAATAACATGCACGCCCATATTTTTGGCGAACATATCCATCACTTGATCGCCTTCGTTTTTGCGCAACA
>JAYWHF010000713.1:0-5749 GCA_043777855.1 Gammaproteobacteria bacterium
AAAATGGGGGCGGGTGTTGTGCAGGCCGCCATCGTGGGGTTGCTGATTGGCAGCATATCAGTCGCGCGCAAGATACGCCCAGCGTGACCGCCAAATTGGCCCAGTGCGAAAGTAGAACGGCTGCCTAAATACAAAGGCACATCAAAACCACTGCGTATGGCGAGATAAGAACGGCAACCGGTTTCAGCTTTACCAACGTCCAATACTTGCCCGGCTTTTACTATAATCGGTGACCAAAAACTAACGAGTGTACCGTCCAGTTTTGCTGAGGATTTTGCACCGGTTAGCGCAATGATTGCATCGGTATGGAAACGCAATTTTGGCCCAATTAAGGTGATTTCCAACGCTGCCGAACTACTATGATTCCCCACAATGCGATTCGCTAAACGAAACGCGTAGTCATCCATGGGGCCTGAAGGCGGCACGCCAACACGCCAATAACCAACGCGACCAGGATAATCTTGAATGCTGGTGTAAGTGCCGGGTTGAATTACTTCAACGACTGGCGCGTGATAGGCAAAGCTCGCCAGTTTGTTTGTTGCAACATCGCCGCGAGTAAAAAAATCCGCACTGATAATTTGCCTTAGATAATCTAGGTTGGTCGCGATTCCTGCAACGCAGGTTTCGTTCAGTACTGCGATCATTTTTTCAATTGCGTCAGCTCGACTCGCGCCATGAACAATAATCTTTGCAATCATCGGATCGTAATAGGGCGATACCTCGGTGCCGGTTGATACCCAAGTATCAATGCGCGCTGACTCTGAAAATAGAACGTGCGTTAATACACCGGGCGAGGGTTGAAAATCGCGCACGGGATCTTCGGCGTACAGGCGTACTTCAATCGCGGCACCTTTGGGTGTGATATTGATATTTAATTCGGGCGGTGTACCTGCCGCTGTGAGAATCATCCATTCGACCAAATCAACGCCAGTGCAGGCCTCAGTGATCGGGTGCTCTACTTGTAAACGTGTATTGACTTCTAAAAAATAAAAGGCATCGCGCGTGGCGTCGTAAATATATTCAATGGTACCGGCTGAGCGATAGCCAACGGCTTCACCTAAACTTTTAGAGGCGACTAATAATTTTTCACGTGTGGCCGTTGGTAAATTGGGTGCGGGTGTTTCTTCAACAATTTTTTGATTGCGCCGTTGTAGTGAGCAGTCGCGCTCACCCAGTGCCAGTACATTGCCCTTGCCATCACCAAATATTTGTACTTCAACATGACGGGCGTTATCAACAAAACGTTCTAGAAAAACACCGCTGTCACTAAAAAAGTTTTGCCCAAGGCGTTTAACGGTTTCAAAGGCGTCTGCTAGTGATGATGCATCGTTACAGCGTGTTAATCCAATACCGCCGCCGCCCGCCGTGCTTTTTAACATCACCGGGTAACCGAGCCTTGCGGCTGCTGCAACAGCATCCTCAATAGAATCTAGCAGGCCAGTACCCGGAGTGAGTGGCACCCCGGCTTGCTCGGCAATTTCGCGCGAGGTATGTTTTAAACCGAAGCGACGAATTTGGTCGGGAGTGGGGCCGCAGAAGGCAATACCGGCCGCTTCACATTGCTCGCAAAATTTTGCATTTTCTGACAGAAAACCATAGCCAGGAATAATCGCTTGAGCGCCAGTTTCATGTGCCGCTGATAAAATTTTATCAATGCATAGATAACTTTCGGCGGCGGTATTGCCGCCAATACACACAGCAATGTCGCACGCGTTCACGTGGGCCGAGTTGCGGTCTGCATCCGAATAAACGGCAACGGATTTCACTCCCATTTTTTTTAGTGTTTTCGCGATTCTGACGGCAATTTCGCCGCGGTTTGCAATCAATACGGTGTGAAACATGTTCTTCTCCGACGAATGCTGATTTTGCCGAGGGTTGAGTTAGTTCTGTAAGGATTTTATGTAAGCTCGCCATCCACCTAAATGAGTAATGTCTGTTGCATCGTTCAGGGCTACAGCTTCACAAATAAAACCTTTAACGTCGCGGCCATCGTGTAATGTCAATGTGCCAATGCCGAGTGGTGCGGGAATTAATGCAACAAAACTTCCAAAACTCGGTAGCGGTAAATCCCATAGCTCCACAATAATTTCTGCACCTGGCGAATTTTTTTCGCCGCGAATTAATCCAGGTTTTGGTGGCGTAGTATTGGGTAAAGCAAAAAGGCGGTAATTGCTGGCAGTAAACGTGCTTTCTACAAACAATGCTTTGCGTTCTGTTAGCTGGGTATTGAGCGGCATGCCGGATAAATGTGCGCCTACTACGGCGAGGCGAACATAGCCGTCCGGCGCGCCATTTTCTGCGAAAATTGTGGGCGCCTTGCGATGCGTTGAACCCAAATTTAAATCAGCATTGGCTTGCCACATTTTGCCAAACTTAATTAATGCAGCGTCCTGCCAGGCTGGTGCAATTAAAGTAATACCGAAAGGTAAACCGTCGGCGCGCATAACGCTGGGTAACGCGAGCGCGGAACAATCAGCTAGGTTAACAAAATTTGTATAAGTGCCGAGTTGGCTGTTAACGAGGATAGGGTCCTTATCTACTTCATGAATGGTGGGTAAGCGCGGTGACGTGGGTACTAATAGTGCATCGACACTGCGCATCAATGTTTGAATTTCTCGCGTTAAATCGGCACGTTTGTATTCTGCTATGTAGGCATCAGCAGCGGAATAGTTGGCGGCTTTTTCAATAATTGTTCGCACAACAGGGTTAATGTCGTCGGCGTGCTCTTGCATAAATTCAGCAATTGCGGCGTAGCGTTCCGCAACCCAAGGCCCGCCATACAAGAGTTGTGCGAGAGCGAACATGGGAGTGAAATCGATCGGAATAAGTTCTGCACCCAGCGCCGCAATATTATCGAGGGAGCTTTTCCATGCGGCTTCTGATTCGGTATCGCCAAACCAATTGGGCGATGCTGGGATACCCAAGCGCGGTTTAGTTGGAAAGTAGGTTGCCGGTGCCGGTGCCGTTCGCGAGTAGCCATCTTTTGCATCAAAACCTTCGAGAATCTTGCCAATAAGTTCTGCGTCATCGACTGTTAGTGTAAATACTGAAACGCAATCAAGACTGCGGCAGGCGGGCACAACGCCTTGCGTACTAAAGCGCCCCTTGGTCGGCTTCAGCCCCACAATATTATTGAACCCAGCGGGCACTCTGCCGGAGCCTGCGGTATCCGTACCTAAACTAAAGGGTATTAGGCCGCGGGCAACAGCGATCGCCGAGCCAGAGCTAGACCCTCCTGAAACGTAATCGGCGTTAAAGGCGTTGGATACTGTTCCATAAGGTGAGCGAGTGCCCACAAGCCCGGTGGCAAATTGATCAAGATTAGTTTTCGCCAGCACAATGGCGCCCGCAGCGCGGAGCTTGGCGACTGCCGTTGCATCGGCATCGGGTATGTAGGTAAATGCGGGGCAAGCAGCTGTTGTCGGAATATTAGCGACATTGATATTGTCTTTTACTACATAGGGCACGCCATATAAAGGTAGCGCCAAGGTTTCGGGCATAGCTTCAAGTGTGTCAAGTTGTGCATTTAATTCAGCGGTAGAGATTATGTAAATCCATGCTGGATCTTCAGTATCCAAGCTATTGCGCAGATCATGTAACGCGTCGCGAGCAGAGAACTGTTGGTCTCGATAGGCATTTTGCCAGTCACTGATTGTCCAACCGAGCATTGTTGTCATTATTGTTCCTATTCGTTTGTTTTTGTGTGTTCCCAACAGGATTGCTAAATTTTCATCTTGAATACAAGATTGTATTTTTAGCTTTAGCAGAAACCGTGCCAGATGAAATTGGGGTTATATAAGCGTGACCGATTGATTTAAAATCCTATTTAAATCAATCGGTTGAGTTTTTCGTGGTGTTGAACGATGGTGGCCAGAGTTAATGCTTCCCCGCAGAGTAAATGCGCTTACTTTGTGCCGGTAATGAGATAAAGGAGTCAGAATGGTGCGGAGTAAATCGGCAATAAAACGTTACGCGCCAGCACTCTGTATCTCAAACTCTATGGTTATTGAGATATAGGCTGGCATCGACTATAGTTCATTTCAATATTTTAAATTTTTGAGATGAATATGATTAAAAGACCTCCGCTCAAGGATCAATTCCCGCCGAATCCTTGGAATTACATGCGCGAGCACCACCCTGAGAAAGTCTTGGGTTATGTACCCCATTTTTCTCCGGTTGACGATCAGGGAAAGTATTTTCCTTACGACGAGTTTCGCCATAGGGTACATAAAGACTTGGATGTTGATCTTGCGTGGGCCTTTACGAAAGAAGCCCGCACTCGCCAACAACAATTTCTATTTATATTAGGGGGTCAGGGTATCCCGGTCACGTTTGTACAAACCACTATTATACAAAAAGCGACTACGATTGTTGGTCAGAATACTACGACGGCAGCTTTGGAGTGGACCTGCAAAAAAAACGGAGAAGATCAGCATTTTCAATATTTATTAAATGATTTGGTTGAAGATGAAGCTATCAGTAGTAGTCAACTTGAAGGCGCTGCCACGACAACCTTGGTCGCAAAGGAGATGCTAAAAAAGAAAAGAGAGCCGCGTAGTATGGATGAAAAAATGATTTTGGGTAATTTCAAAATGATGCGTTTTGCTTGGGATCATCGTGAGCAAGAATTAACGTCAAATTTGATAAAAGAATTGCACTACGTAGGCGTTGATGGCATTGAAAATGATCGTTATGCCCCTGGTGCTTTTCGAGTAAGTGATGATGTAGTAATTGCAGATCAAGACGATAATATTGTTCATCAACCACCCTTGGCACAAAACATTGAAGATCAATTGAAAGAATTATGCGAATGGATCAACGTTAATCATAACGATTTTGATAGCAATAATTACATTCATCCATTAATTAAAGCAATCACTATTCATTTTTCAATCGGTTATGAGCATCCCTTTAGGGATGGAAATGGTAGAGTTGCACGCGCACTTTTTTATTGGTTTATGTTTAAAAATAATTATGGTGCTTTTCGTTATATTTCCATTAGTAATCTTTTAAAAGAGGCTGCAACACAATACGGTAAATCCTATTTGTATACCGAAACCGATGACATGGATTTAACGTATTTTATTGATTACCAATGCTCAATTATTACTCGTGCAGTAAGTGCCTTTAATAAGCATTGCCAAAAAATATTTGCTGGAATCGAATCATTTAATAAATGGCTTTGGAATTCTGGAATTTATGGCAAGTTAAGTGATAAGCAAAAAACAGTGTTTCAAGTAGCAAAGTGTAATCAGATAACAATTTTTACCACAACAAATGTTAAAGAAAACTTGGGCTGTTCATACAATACAGCAGCTTCTGTATTGAATGGTCTTTGTGAATTAAATTTATTTGGCAAGAGAAAAGAAGGTAAGGAATGGATTTTCTATCTTTTAGATCAAGATAAAATCCAAAAAGCATGGAAAGCACCAACCAAAAAAAGCACCAACCAAAAATAGAAGTGAGAAACCATCATGACCATGAACTGGAACCAACTCCTCTGCGCCGAGCGCTTGGGAAATCGCTCGGCAAAAAGTGAAGAAGGGCGTTCGCCATTCCATTCTGATCACGACAAAATTATTTTTTCGGGCGCATTTCGTCGTCTGGCGCGCAAGACACAAGTGCATCCGATGGCCACTAATGATCATGTTCACAATCGTATGACGCATAGCTTGGAGGTTGCCTGTGTAGGGAGAACCCTAGGCATTCGCGTGGGGCAAGCGTTAAAAGACGAAGGTGATTTACCGGC
>JAYWHF010000714.1:0-2060 GCA_043777855.1 Gammaproteobacteria bacterium
ATCTTTACGCACATAGACTAAATCTTGTTGCGCGCAGTGCACTTTGTTGTACTCGAATTTCGCTCTCTCCTCCGATTCTGATGGTTTATTGGCCAAACCGATAAAAAACAAAAGCGCAACAATTGCGAAAGCAACGAACAGTATGTTTTTAACTAAGCTTTTCATAGGATTTCCAAGAAGGTACGGATTACGGATACTCAGAGCAAGTCACGGGTTATCAGCATCAATAGCTTTTTTTGTTTGAGCAACAACATCATCTTTAGCTTCGTCTATGCTGTTCCAAGGGGCGGATGGATGAAAGTGCAAGGCTTGATTGGGCTTACTTTCAATTTGAACCCAGCCAGAAAGGGGTATTGGAGAGTCTGGCTGACCCCACGTAAACCGAACGGTAAATCTGACAGATTTGTATTCATGATTTGTGGGGCGAGGGCGATCAACTATATGCATAAAGTTGCCCTTTCTACTTGCACTCAAATGAGTCTAGATCCAAGTTATCGAAAAATCGATGTTGAAGCAAACTGGATTGAAAAATATATTACAACCGCCACCGGAGTTAACGGGATGCAAGTAAGGGAATTTGTCGCGAGCACATAAAATTATGTTGCTCTGCTAACCGGAGAACACGGAGCATATACATCGTTGTGTGCGCTCTGTTGCGCTGACGCAGCAACTTGATATTACTGCATCAAATTACTTGCTAGATCTTCTCGGTAAATTATGATGCGAAGCAGATGCTCCTCAGCTTTTTGGGTATTCGATTTTGTCGCTTTTTTTGATTCCTTCGTATAAATTTTGAATCAATACAGGTGCAGCGCCTAAAAATGCATGACATTCTTCATTTGCGCAATAAATCACTTCATATTGACCATTAGCAGGCCCTTGAAGATGTTCACTCAAAGAGATCTTAATGTTTGTTTTTTTGCAGTGAGGACATTTAGGCTGGAAGCCAGCTTTGAAGTGGCAGGGATCCTCGTAGCTTTGATTGCTCATATTGTTACTCCGTTAGTTGTTTCTAGTCGTATAGTCAAACATGCTGAAAAGCTTACAGTATTCATATTTTTTGCCATGCAGACGGTCATCTGCGTTTGTATTTATCACCTAAATTTTTCCCCAACGAGCCGACTTCGTAGTAAATAGGATCAGCGTTTTCAACAGTTTCTTGAGGTATGTCACGCCCACAATAGCGGCAAACTTTAGCATCAGGCTTAATTAATTCAGCACAGTGAGGGCATTTTTTCAAACCATCTGCAAGTTGCTGATTTTCGGTATCAGAAATGGTAGCCCTCATTATTATTGAGTGCGGCAGCGCGAAAATGAATAACGCTGCTCCATACAACCACCAAAGACCAAAAGACTTTCCTTTAAGCTTTGCAATAGTTGCGGGAATCAAGCCAAGCAGCACTGCGATCATAAAAAATTCCATATTTGATCCGTATTAAGTAATCAAATAATTCTATCCGTTAGCGAGATCATGCTGGGTGCCTCGAAAGTTTGCATGGGGTAGCGCGAGACGAAAAGCAAATGAAGATCATCAAAATTGGTATCTTGCCGCAAGAGAAAATGCGTGAGCGCGTGCTATCCATCGCTCGTGGGGAAATCAAACCCAAGCCTAGCGACCCTAAAGTTTGGTTTACTTCGATGCGCTCGCTGGCTCAGGTGCTCAGTGATGAAAATCGCCAATTGCTGGAGGTGATCCGCACAACGCAGCCCGAGTCGATCACGGCGCTGGCTGAGTTGACGGGGCGCAAACAAGGCAATTTGTCGCGAACGCTCAAAACGATGTCGCGCTACGGGCTGGTGAAGATGGAGCGCATGCATCGCAGTGTGCGGCCAGTCGTGCAGGCGCAGCGGTTTGAGATTACGGCGTGAATTTTTGAGCGTTTTGGGCATCTAGCCGGCATAGAATCTGCACGGAATGCTATTGAATTAAGAGCAAAAAGACGCGTTACGCAGCAGGCGAACGGGTGGTGTGGATGCGTGAATGCACCTCACTTTCCAAGGCCATCACTGCTGTAAAACACTGATATGGCTCCTACAGTTCTTCGCGAAGGTTCGTTCCG
>JAYWHF010000715.1:0-2057 GCA_043777855.1 Gammaproteobacteria bacterium
TGTAAAAGCAAAAGTAGCGGCTGGCGAATACACAACCGAAAGCGAAATGATTCGGGATGGATTACGAATGCTTGTAGCCCGCGACCAAGCGGTAGAGAACTGGTTACGCAAGGAAGTTTCGCGCGCATACGACGCGTTGAGCATTGAGCCTGAAAATGTTGTTAGCGTGGCTGACGTGCGCGCGGCGCTCACTGCTGCGCACAAATCTGCGAAACAGAAAAAGTGAGTGTTTTGGAGCTTGCTTTTTCACCCAAAGCCAACGAGCAACTCGTCGCCCTGTACGAATACATTGCTGAAGCAGCGTCGCCTGATATTGCGCAAAATTTCACCGAGGCTATCGTGTCGCACTGCGAGAATTTTCTGAACTTTGCAGAAGTTGGCGTTCGCAGAGATGATATCCGCCCTAATTTACGGCTCACCCACTTTCGAGGCCGCACAATTATCGCGTTCACGGTCACCGAAAAACAAGTGGTAATTCTTGGCGTGTTTTACGGTGGGCAACACTACGAAGCCGCGCTCCGTCAAAATCTTTTCGAATAAGTCATGCACACATCCTCTTCTACCCGTTACGACACCATGCAGTATCGCCGCGTTGGCCGCACCGGCTTGCAATTGCCCGCAATCTCGTTAGGCTTGTGGCATAACTTTGGCGCGGTCGACAACTTAGAAAATTGCCGCGCCATGTTGCGCCGCGCGTTTGATTTGGGCATTACCCATTTTGATTTAGCCAATAATTATGGCCCGCCTGCAGGCAGTGCGGAAGCCAACTTTGGGCGGCTATTTAGCGAAGATTTTTTAGCCCACCGCGATGAAATAGTAATTTCAACTAAAGCCGGATACCGCATGTGGCCGGGGCCTTATGGCGAATGGGGATCGCGCAAGAGTTTAATTTCAAGTTTGGATCAAAGCTTAAAACGCATGCAACTTGATTATGTGGATATTTTTTATTCACACCGGTTTGATCCGAACACGCCACTGGAAGAAACCATGGGCGCCCTTGATTATGCCGTGCGCAGCGGCCGCGCTATGTACGTAGGCATTTCTAGCTACGGCGTTTCGCAAACCCTTGAAGCTGCCCGTATTTTGCGCGCCTTGGGCACACCGTGTGTTATCCACCAACCCATTTTTAATATGTTCAACCGCTGGGTAGAAACCGAGGGTTTGCTGGATACACTGCAGGCCGAAGGCATAGGCTGCATTCCATTTTCACCTTTAGCACAAGGCTTGCTAACTGACAAATACCTATGCGGCATTCCTGCCGATTCGCGCGCGGCAAGTGTGCACGGGTTTTTGCAAGCCCACGAAGTATCGCCCAACAAAATAGCGCAAGTGGCACAGCTAAACGACATGGCAAAACAACGCGGCCAAACACTGGCGCAATTAGCACTTGCTTGGGTATTGCGGCACAACCAAGTAAGTAGCGTGCTCATCGGCGCAAGCCGTGTAGCGCAGATTGAAGATGCGGTGGGATTGCTAGCAAACTCGCATTTCACGCAAGCGGAATTGGCGGCAATTGATGCAGTTTTAAGATAAATTTAAAACAGTATTGCCGTTGAAACTGCGCTGACGTAGCGCCGGTAATTGGTGCGCGTTAGCGGAGGCAATCAGCCGATTAATGCTGGTTACTCTTAGAAACGGCAAATAACCGCTTGAATCTTGCGGAGGCGTCCATGTTTTACCGCCGTTCGCAGTTTTTACGCGTTCACCAGCTTTGCGAACGCGCTATGATGCCTGCATTCATCGTTCATAAAAAACAAGGCCTACTCGTTCAATATGCGCTTCTAAATTAGGATGATTTAGCAAGGCATACACCGATAAGTCAATTGAATGGGGCAGTAGTAAATCGTCGAGTGCTTCAGCAATAATCATGCAAGATTTTTGCGTTAATCCTGCGCCAAACAAACTCAAATCAATATCTGAACCGGCTTTAAAGTTACCCTTAGCGCGGGAACCATACAGCACTGCTTTTTCAATTTCTGGAAATTGCGCGAAAACGGCATTTATCTTAGCGATAGCTGTGTCTGTCAGACCGTACTTCATTGGCCGTCAGACGACGC
>JAYWHF010000716.1:0-2056 GCA_043777855.1 Gammaproteobacteria bacterium
TTGTTGTTGTGCGACCTGATTGAAGTTTTGGGTGGTGGTGGGTGCGGTGGTGGCTTGAGTTTTAAAAGTGGCAGTGTTCATGTGGATTGTTCCTCTTTCAGTATGAGCTGCTTAAAAAAAAGTTGTACATTTCTATCTTGTTCATCGGCTGTTTCCAGCCGGTTGAATTCTCGGCGAAAGGTCTCGCTGCACGGGATCGTTTGCAAATACCAACTCACGTGTTTGCGAGCTATGCGCGGCCCCATGATTTCTCCGTAAAAGCGGTAAAGTTCATAGAGATGGTTAGTTAAAATATCTCTCACTTCATGGAGTGAAGGTTCTGGTAATTCTTTCCCCGTATGCAGGAAGTATTCAATCTCTCTAAAAATCCAAGGTCGCCCTTGCGCGGCCCTACCGATCATTACTGCCGCGGCTTTAGTGTAATCCAGTACGGTTTTTGCTTTCCGGGCAGAGTCTATATCTCCGTTGCAGAAGACGGGTATTTTAACGGCTTGTACCACCGCTGCAATAGTGTCGTATTCTGCGTGTCCGGTGAACCCACAGCTTCTGGTTCTGCCATGCACGGCTAGAGCGCTAATACCTGCGTCCTCGGCTATTCGAGCTATGTTCAGTGCATTGCGTTCTTGGGTGCTCCAGCCGGTGCGAAACTTGAGAGTGACTGGCACATCCACCGCCGCCACAACAGCATACAAAATATCAGCAACGAGTTTTTCATCTTTAAGCAATGCAGAGCCTGCCGCTTTTTTGCATACTTTTTTAGCTGGGCACCCCATATTGATATCGATAATCTGAGCGCCTGTGGCTACATTTAGACGCGCCGCCTCAGCCATCATGTCTGGATCTCCTCCCGCAATTTGCACGGCGATAGGTTCACTTTCACCGGTATGATCCATGCGTAAACTGCTTTTACGACTACCCCAGAGTTCCGTATTTGCCGTTACCATCTCAGAAACTACTAAGCCGGCGCCCAATCGCCGGCAAAGCTGACGAAAAGGCCGATCAGTGACTCCGGCCATTGGAGCAAGTATGACTTTGCTGTCAATCTGAAAGTTTCCGATGCAAAACATTTAATGCCCTATACAAGGCTAATTATTTAGCTGGCACCGATTGTGTCACCGCGCAAAAGGGGCGTCATGATAACCGTTCGAGGCAAGATTTAAAATGAAAAAACGCCAAATATTGGCGCTTTTTTGAGCGTAAAATTTGTTAAAGGGGGTTGCATTTTAGTTTGTAAAATGCGTCTTAGGGCGCGATGGTCATATGGTAGTTAACCGCCGTTGGTCCCGGATCAGCAAGTTCCAAGGTGATGTGAACCGGTTGGCTCATGGGTATGTGATTCATGCCTGCTAACTCGCCACCTAGATATTCTTTAGGGCTAAATCGACGCGATGCAACAGGCACGTCATCCACTGTACTGAATGCGAGGATTAGATTGGGAAACGGCTGTTCAAATGGCGCTTTGTTAAGAATAATGGCGTCGACCATAAGTGCATTTTCGGCCTGAGGATGCAAGCGCACTATAAGGTTATTGGCAGTGATTTGGCTGGTATCGACCAAGCTTGGAACTTTGCAGTGAAAGATCGGGCAGAGCATGACGTAGGCCGTACGGTAGGGTTCAACGCGACTAAAATAATTAAATTTAAAATAGGCAATTTGAAATATCAGTGCAATGACGGCAAGACATGAAAGGCCGAGCCAAAGTTGATGTTGGTACCAGCTGCGCATACGCTTCGCCGTAAATTCGATGGGCGCCGGCATAATATTCATGAGCAGGGCTGCACGAGAGGGATTAGTTGCGCTGATTTTTGACGCGTTCTTCGATTGTTTTTTTGATGTCTGTGAATCTTCAAACACTTCCTCGCCGGTAAACAAGCCGTTGGCAAATACGGCAGAGTCATTTTCCGTATTCGATGTGTCGGTGTCGGGTTTTTTGGTTGCGTTCAGGAATGCATCGCTCAAGTCATCGTCATTGCTTTGATGCGCATCGCTTACACTTACTAGGCTGAAAACCGGCGGTTTGGCGTCACTAACACTTTTTATCTCTTCAGCAGCATTC
>JAYWHF010000717.1:0-5685 GCA_043777855.1 Gammaproteobacteria bacterium
CTGGCAAAGCGCAGGCACAAACGCATTCTCAAGACCCCAACCGGCAGAAATCTGGTCAAGCCTTGGCAACGCCAATAGAAATTTTGTGTGGGGTAGCCAAGCATCATCCACGAGTGCATGGCCAACGGCTTCGCGCAATGCCGGAACCGCAAGCTGAAGTAAACGCTCGGCGCCTGATTGCGCGGCATCAATAAAAGGGACTTGATTACAATAAAGAGGCAGTGCTTTTTCATCCTCAGGATAAAGGGGTTTGCATCTATAAAGAGGATGTATGCTAGCTCCTATTATCTCGGCATTAGCAGCTGTGCAGGTTTGTGCTGCATTGGCACCGATAGACGTAATAGCACTAATACCACTGATGACGTAGTTGTTAGCCATTAGATTCATACCTAAACATCCTTAACACTCACAATGATTTTATCGAGATACAGAAATTGATTGAAACATTTGACGCTAATGCGCCAAGTCAGTAGGGCTTGTCGCTGATCGGGCTCGATAACCAAAGTATCCAAAACAGGGACAAGATCAACCGCTCTACCTTTTGCAATGACACATACGTTCAGTTTCCATATTGGAAGTTGGAACGATAAGTTCCCGCAGGATGCCAAGCGAGCTAAGTTTATGTGTTCACCGCCACGCAAATAAGGCACTTGCAAATCGGCGGGCGCAGCGTTAAAAAAACGCTCATCAAAATCTTCAGGCAATAATGGGGCTCTATTTTTTCCCCATGCTTCATCATAAGTGCCTTGATAAGCATTACGCGGCTGCCAATTATTGGCGATAAAGCCTAAAGACGCCGGTCGTGGTTTATCGGTCCATTTTTCAATGAATTGCTCTGGCAATTCTATATTTGGTAGAGCTTGCCCCTCCGCTGGTGCCTTTTCACATGCGCTGATATAACCCTTACCTAAGGGATTTGCTGCAAAACAATCAGCAAGTTGCTGATTTGAATCAAAATAAGATCCACCAAAAGCATGCTCGAATGTAAGCGGCATAACGTCAACAGTTTCAGGGGAAGATATTTTCCACCCAAATACCGAGCTTTCCCAGTAACGATTGCCGAATATACGCCGGACGATTTGAAATTTATCTATTCGTAGTCCAACATCGAATGCAGAACAATGACTTTCTGGCGCATAGGCGTGGCCATTCACTACTATATCCGTCTTGGATTTTGCTCTAACAACATCTGCTGCATATTGAATGCTGGTTGTTTGCGGGTTGCCAAAATGAATATTGGCGGCGTGTATTTTTGCTTTCTCATCGGCGAGTTGCAGCACTTCTTGATCAATAATGCGGCATGCTGCTTTGATTACAATGACGACATAATCAAAACAATCTTTATCAAGTGCAGTATGTAACTCGGCGGTGAATGGTGTTCGATTAATAATTTCAAGCACTGTGCGGGCTCTCCTCTACTTAGGATTTACACATGTGGCACCATGTATGCCAAGAATGAGCGCATATAACCTCTAATAAAAATCCCCGCCCAGCGGGGATTTTTATTAGTTTCAAGCCAGAATGCTTATCTCAAGATTCCAACCACACCTCCCTCACCCAGTACCAAATAGTCAACCAATTATCTTCAGTCAACTCACCGTCTCGCCAAAACACAATCTCGCCCTCTGGTTCAACACAATAATAAGCACCATTCACCTCACACAATGGCATTAAATGGCGCGGAACACCGAGAGACCAGGCAACGGCAGTTACCTCCGGCAAGTAAGTATGTGAGTTAGGATCCGCAACAGTGACAGGCTCTAAGGAACCGTAAACCACATCGCTGGCTACGAGTAAATATTCACGCATATCACGCGGGATCGGTAACAATAATTCCTCTTCCACTTGAACCAACTGATCGTGATCAGGCAACTCGAGGGGCACTGGTACAGTCTCGTTATATTCACGCAACAACTCCAAAATCTCTTCCATTACTTGACCCTTTGACGACACCAATAATTTCGATTTTCTATTGCGTTCTTTTTTACTACTTTCTTTCCATTTGTTCCTTTTCTAAGGCTTTACGATTTCTTTCGTAGTCATTATAAGCTGGTGGCAAATGTTTTAGGCATTCTTCACGCTGCTCCAATTGCAGAAGATCGCATTGGTTTTGTTGATTAGCCTTAACGGATTCATAAACCTGACGATTGGAACAGGACATCAATAAACCTGTAAGACAAAGAACACAAATAAAGTTGCGCATAAAAATTTCCTCAATGAGTAAACAGAGACAGTTGATTATCGACCAAGCTACTTAAGGATTGTTCCATGAAATGTAAAATGCTATCCGCTACCGGACGCAATTGCTTGTCCACATAATGCTGATAATCCAGCGGGCTTTGCTGAGCTGCAACTGGCTCAGCACCTTGCAGAGTGATGACATAATCAACCCAGTCTCCACGCCGCAGAGGCTTTCCAGTTCTCTGCACATACTTTCGAGCGGCTTGCACTTGCGGTGGGATATTTTTTTGGTATTCATGCAAATGCCGACGCAATCGTTTACGGTAAATCAAATCGTCGTTACGCTTTCCAGCCAAAACAGCGTCAGAGGTGGCGCGTAAAAATTCCACATAGTTTTCTCCTGCAAAAATTTTTCCGTACAACTCAGCCTGAAAATCCTTGGCCAAACGAGTCCAGTCTGTGCGCACACTTTCCAAACCTTTAAAAACGAGCTCATGCTTACCGTCTACATCCACCACACCGGCATAGCGTTTTTTTGTTCCCACCTCCGAACCGCGAATAGTAGGCATTAAAAAGCGCAGGTAGTGTGTTTCAAACTGAATTTCCAAGTGACTTTGGATTTCGAACTCCGCCGCTATCAACGTCTTCCACCATTGATTTAATTCCCGAGCCAAGCGTGCCCCAATTTTTTGACACTGCTCTTGGTTCTTGGCGAGTTTTCCTACGCAATTATTTTCCAGCCAAACAAATAATGAATCAGTATCACCGTAAATAACGGCATAACCCTGCTGCTCTATCCAATCACGGCTACGCTGAATGATGTCGTGACCGCGCAACGTTATTGAGCTACAAACTCTGGGATCATAAAAACGGCAACCCGTCGAACCTAACACGCCATAAAAAGAATTCATGATAATTTTTAGCGCATGCGATAAAGGTGCGTTTTTTTCTTTCTTCGCTAAATCGCGAGCTAGCGATAAGTTTTCAATGATTTGCGGTAAAATATGGCCCTCACGCGAAAAGTAAGCACCATTGAATCCCTCGACGTATTTTTCCGGCAATAAGTTACCGTGTTCTGCTAACCAAAAGCCGCAAGGGTCAATTAAAAAAGTACGGATAATGCTGGGGTAAAGGCTTTTAAAATCAAGCACCAGCACATTATCATAAATTCCTGGCCGAGAATTCATCACATGGCCGCCAGGGCTAATGACATCAGATTCTAACTCACCCAAATTAGGCGCCACATATCCGCGCCGATGCAAACGCGGCAAATAGCAAAATTCAAACGCCGCCACCGAACCACCTATTCTATCTAACGATAAACCGGTAAGTTGGCTACGCTCGATGGCAAAATGTAATAATTTTTGCACTGCAAAAATATCCCACACCAATTCACAATCGCGCAAATTGTATTCTGCTAAAGCAATTTTATCTTCAGCAAACAAACGGGCAATGTCGTCACCGCGAGTATTGCCCTGCAATAGCTTTCCCTTACCCAGCAACTTTTCCGCAACATATTGCAACGCATAACTCTCGAAGCGAATATTAGCGGCTTTTAACAGCTCAATACCGTCCAAGGCGACACGCCCAGGAATAACGAGAAAACGCCTTCCTGATTCCCCCTCCTCTTGCCGCCAATGCACGGCTTCACCACCTCGGCCAAGCGCTAGCGCAATACCACACTTTTGGCATAGGGTTTCCAATACCCACAAATCGAATTGAACAATATTCCAGCCGATTAAAACATCCGGGTCATAATGAATTAGCCACGTAAAAAACGCTTCCAGACAAATTTTTTGAGTAGCACAATATTTCAATTTTAGAGAGGATTCACCCTCGCCCACCATAAACACTTTTGGCGCATGCGTCTGATCATGGTCGACCCAAACTGCAATAGAAAATAACTCTCGGGCATCCATTGTTGTCTCAATATCCAGTGAAACCGCTTTTAACGATGGGCGGTAATCGCCCGCTAGCACACGCGGGTTGACAAGCGATTTCAACGTTGGAGGTTGCAGGTTACTTGCGTCTGGAGGTTGCAGGTTACTTGCGTCTGGAGGTTGTAGGTTACTTGCGTCTGGAAGTTCTACTCGTGCGCCCGCATTAATAAATCGCTCCATCAAATAACGGTCATGGGGGCGAATATCCGCTTCCCAAAATTCGATAGATTGAGCAGCGAATAGATCTTGAGCAGCGCGAGCGTCGCGCTGCCTGTTAAAATAAAGCGCACTGACTGGCTGATTACGAAAGGTCTTTAAATTTACGTCAGCTAAGCGCCATCCACGAAAACGCTTCAGAAGCAAGCTGACATTATTGACTTGACTACGTGCGACAAAAAAAACAATTTCCTGCGCCGGAACCTGTGTCCACAGCGCTCCTTTTTCGGTTGCCCACCAGAAATCTAGGAGAACGCCAGTCGAGCTGTCACGCCATTGGCGAGTTAACAAAAATGCATCTAGCATAAATAATTAGATAGGGGGAACAGAAGGTGAAGGTTGGAGCAATAGGCGACGACAATCAGCTACCGCTGCTTGAGTGCGAGCCAAATAGGACGACATAACCAAGGAGTGATTCACCAGAAAACCAAAACCATCACCGTTCAATATCAAAGGGCTATAAATAGTCTGCTGTGTCGCCGCTAGCTCACGAATAATTTGTTCATAATTTGCTTGAGCATTTTTCTCACGCAATACATCTGCAAAATCCAGCTCCACTCCTCGCAATAACGCAATCAGGGCCCACGACGACCCACGCGCCTCGAAAAAAACATCATCCAATTGTGCCCAAGGGGTTTTGATATAAAGCCCATTAGTGCTTATTTGCGTTACAGGCATGGCCGCCGTGTCAGTGTTAATTGCAGGCCCAACACTCGCCGCTAAACGTTGTGATAAATTTTTTAACCGCTGTTCAACGCCCGCCAAATAATCATTTAAGTGTTGCGCATCAGCGTAAAAATAACTTTGCGTATTATTAGGTTGGTTCAAATGTGTTACGTAATTCTTTAAGTGTTCGACACCGGCTTCATACTGCGATTCAGCAGCGGGGAAAATCCAGGATTTATAGGAGAAATTTAATCGGACTTCGGCTTTTTGCAGATCAGTATCCGTAACAACGTTCGTTGCAGACTGGCTGAATGAAACTCTCAGTACATGCGCCATGTCTCGCACTTGCAAAATCACACCTAACTCCCAGCGCGAAATATTATCCAACCACATCCCCGGCGGTAGAATGTCATTCGAAATATAGCCACCGGATTTTTTCCACAGTGTTTCAATCACCGCTATCAAGCTTGCCGATGTAAACACTCCAGCGGGCAACTTTATATCATGGCTATTTGTGATGCCGGGGCTATTTGTGATTTCGGAGCTATTTGTGATTTCAGAGCTATTAATGATTTGTGAGTTATCAGTGATCCCAGAAATATTTGTATCTTGTAAAAGCCCCTCCTTTAGTAAAAATTCTTTCACAACCGCGTTAACAGAAAAAGACGCCGGTGGAAAACTC
>JAYWHF010000718.1:0-2050 GCA_043777855.1 Gammaproteobacteria bacterium
ACAGTTGGTTATACGTGAAAAATCTTTTGATATACAGGATGTAAACTTGGGCCTTATCCGTAGAATTGAGCGCGACCCTAGTAAGCCAGATTGGAAAATATTTAATAAAGTGTTGCTGGAAATTAAGTATCGATTTCCCGATGAAGAGGATATTACTTTATTGCTAGAGCCTTCGGTCAGCTATAAAACGATGATTGATGTAATGGACCATATACGTAGCACTGAAGTTGTTAATAACGCATCTTTAGAAACGGTAGACTTGTTCCCCAATATATCTATCGGTGATGCGCCGGAATTAGGTGCGGCAGTGCAAGAGCCAACTACAGAGACGGATCCAGATGCTTCTAGCCTGGAGCAAAGTGTTCAGGGGGTTTCGCAATGATTCAATCTCGTCGCGCGCGTCGCATGGAGCGTAATCATAAACGAGCGAAAACGCAGGGATTAAACCTTGTGGCATTGATCGATATTCTTACTATCCTTGTTTTTTTTATGTTAGTAAATTCATCGAGCACACAACACATTCCAAGCAAGAAAAATTTAATACTGCCCACGTCAATTTCAAAGTTGACCCCGGATGAAACTTTGCTGATTGAAATTACCCGTACGGATATACTAGTGCAAGGTATAAACGTCGCGAGTGTAGATGAAGTGCTCAATAGTGCCATTGACACAATTCCGAAATTGAAAGATGAGCTAATCTATTTGGCCACTAATAATGCTCAGTCGCTGAGCACGCCTGATGATCGAAAAGTTACCATAATGGGCGATGAAAACATTTCTTATGTTTTGATTAGAAAGGTGCTGACCACTTGTCAGCAGGCGCAATTTACGAAAATAGCCTTCGCTGCTAATCAAAAGACGAAATCGAAAAGCTAACGAGGCTCAGTCAATGTTTGTGTTTAACGCAACAATTTTGGGCATGGAATGACGGCAACTACCTATAAAACCCTCGCATTAGGTTGGCAGCCTTCGCAAGTAGATTCCCGTAACTTTCATAGAATAGTTACGGTGGCTTTTGTGTTGACCACTGTTTTATTGTCAATTGTTTCATTCATCGATGTGCCGACAAAAAATAATCGAGTGCGTATTGAGGTACCCAATAGAATTGCTGAATTTATCTCTCGCAAAGAAAAGCCCATAGTTGAACAGCCGAAGCCTCAGAAAAAAATCTTGCCTAAGCCCAGCGAGGAACTCGTCCCTGAAACGGTGGTAAAACCAGTTGTTGAACGGACTCGCGTTACCGAAGCAGAACAAAAACCTTTAACTGAATCGCAAAAGCACGCTCGCAAAGTGGCAGAAAAAAGCGGCTTATTGGCGTTAGCGAATGAGCTCAACGATTTAATTGAAACAACAGATGCTCAAAATAAAGTTAATAGGCAACTATCGGCCGAGTTCGCAGGTTCCGGTGCTTCTACTGTTGCTGCCGGTCTCGATGCTAGTGGCATTTCAGCCGGAGTTGCGCAATCTGGTGGCCGTGTGGATGCTAGTCAATACACGGGAGGCGGCGTTGGCGGGGCGGTGCTTGAATCGCGCAACACGGCAAAACTTACCGACGAGCTTCTGGCGAGCTCTAACAAAATAAATGGTGCGAGCACTGCTGCAAAAAATAGTTCAGGAAGTGGCACTGCAGGTGAAGACGTTACTATCGTTTTTGATAAAAATAAAGGTGGGTTGTATTCGCTTTATGAGAGGGAAAGGCGGACCACACCTGGGCTGCAAGGGAAAATTGTGTTACAGCTAATTATATCTCCCGAAGGCACTGTTATCGATATAAAAATTATTTCCAGTGAACTCAATAATCCCGCGTTAGAAGCAAAATTGATTAGTCGTATTAAGTTATTCAAATTTAAGAGTGGCGGAGAGAAGCCAATAACCATTACTTATCCTATTGAATTTTTGCCGTCATAATTGCAAAAGGAATATTCTTCATTTCGTGGTAATCGCAAGTATTTAGAGACTATTCCTTGCTGTGAGAATCTCTATTTTATATGTGTATTTAGATTTTTGTATGACTAATGATAAAGGTCGGCCAGCTAAAGAATATATCCCC
>JAYWHF010000719.1:0-2045 GCA_043777855.1 Gammaproteobacteria bacterium
CAAGGGCATAAAGCAAATCGAGAGCGAGCAAATACCATTCATACGAAATACGTTTATGATTGGAAAGTGTGAGTGTTTCCGCTGGAAAATTTAGTTCTTCCCAAATGGCGGATACAGTCATCGGACGCGTAAGAAAACTCAAAATACGAGCGCCTACAGTAAGTAACGCACGATCTTGTGGAAGATGTTTTGACGGAAGAATCATATCGACCCTATTGATTGAGCGTCTTCAAAAATTTCACACCTGTCAAACAAATAGGCCATTACGGCGAGTACAGCGGCCTTATGTGATGGAGCGGTATTAGATTGCCCTCCTGCCCAAGCTTCAAGACGGCCAAAAATTTCGTCTGGATGTAGGCTAGGTTCCAAATCTCTCAGCGTTAAGTATTCATGTCTGAACGCCGAAGCTATCTGTTCACCATAGGTAGGGTTTTTCCAGTTCCCAAAAAACTGAGCAACAAGTTGTGATTTTTGCATACCAACTTTCAAAAAATCTGCGACCGCTCGTGATAAAAGATTTGCCTCAAGTTTACCTTGAGAAACATCTTTTACTTCGCTCGTGGCAGGTATAGGCGCGATTTGGATATGAGTAAGAACGGCAACCAAATCGTCATAACCTAAGTTAACATTGGATTCCATAGTAAGGGAGGGGCCAAACCAAGATTCTAAAGCTGTCAAATCTAATTGTTGAAACTTTAGCAACATCTCCTGATATCCCCAATGTCCAATAGATAACTCAGGATTTTCTTGGGCAAGCTTTGCTAGAGTCTCAATGATATGCGGGCCCAGACGACCATTTTGGCTGTTATGAACAAAAACCCATTGATCGATATAATTACTCCAGTGCGCTTTAGCGCCCTCAAAGTCCGCAACAATTTTCGTGATAGCTTCTTTTGCAGTTAACTCATTAGGTGCGTAAAGCTGAAATAAAATTCGAGCAGAGGGTAAGTATCCATCATTTTTTCTGTCACCCACGTTACCCCAAGGTCGGCAAGCCATGTAGCCATTCGCATGTGCCCTAAACATCAAACTTTCAAATAGTCCTTGAAATTCATCACCTTTACATTCGAGAAAAGCGATACGGAAATCTTTTTCATAATTGAGTTGTTGTAGACGATCCATGCTACCAAGCCTTTGAGAGTTTGCAGTCTTTAATTAGCTGCCTGATTTTTATATCGTCTCATTCTATCTCATTTGAGTGCAATTACCTCAAGTTACAGTATCGCGCCGCAAAATGTACTCTAAAAAAGTACCGGGCCAATCGTCTATAAAACGACCGTTTAATAGACACTTAAATTTGATAGGTTTCACCTATCAAATTCGTCTGCTTGTGTGTATAAATACTCATCTAATAATCTATGTAGATTAAACGTATGGCTAAGTTGATTGGATACGCAAGGGTATCGACCGATGACCAAAATCTTGACCTTCAACGCGATGCGCTGAGGAAGACTGGATGCTCGGTTATCTATGAAGAGACTGCCAGTGGTAAAAATACTGAAAGGCCAGAGCTTGAGCATTGCCGTAAGGCGTTACGCCCCGGCGATACATTGGTGGTATGGCGACTTGATAGACTTGGGAGATCGCTACCTGATTTGGTCGGTATCATTAGCGAGCTGGAAGCGGAAGGTATCTGCTTTCAAAGCATCTCGGAACGCATTGAAACAAATAGCGCGGCTGGCAAACTGATATTCCATGTATTTGCGGCTTTGGCAGAGTTTGAACGCAACCTGATCCGGGAACAAACAAAAGCGGGGTTAACCGCTGCGCGTGCGCGCGGCCGCGTGGGAGGTCGTAAACCTGCACTGAACGAAAAACAGATACGTGAAATTAGGCAGCTTGCAAAAGACCCGGAAATTGAAATATCGGCGGTTGCAAAGCGCTATAATGTGTCAAGAGCTACATTATATAAATATTTGAAAATTAGTGATCGATAAGATTATTAGGAAATGCCCTTACTGTTTAGGTAATTATTACATGGAGTCAAAATGTTTAAAAAAATAATCTCTCTTAAAAATATCAAACAACTTAACCATAAAAAAGCA
>JAYWHF010000720.1:0-2045 GCA_043777855.1 Gammaproteobacteria bacterium
AGTTAACGCGTCAGGCACCGCCGGTGTAAGTTGAGTATTAGTTTTACCCACCTGCAGAATCGACAATATGGGCGAATACACGGGATCCACCAAGCTCACCAGCACATCGCTGAGTTCTCTCATGCTGGAAAAATTTGCGACATCGAGTGAATTATAAACGTCTGACCAAATTCGAATATAATCGGCAAAATAGAATGCCTTGACTTGCTCGCTAACTTCCTTTGGATCCTGAAGATTAAAATCGATATTTTTGTCATCACCATCAGACATCATCCAGCGCTCATTGGTCAGAGCGGCAATTAACGGTGAGCTAGCGGAGAGATCAACATTTTTATAGCCCTGTATTGTGTAAAGCACAGGTATCATTAGTGCGCGGCGAGTACGCTCATCCATTTTGAATGTAGAGCGCACTGACTCACTAAAGAAGTTAAGCATATCAACAGGTTTATTGTATTCGGAACTCGATTTAATTCGGCTATAAACTCGTTGCGCCGCCGGAATACGCAGCAGCAACGCGCGCGTTTGCATAACAACTTGCTCGTTCAATATTGAGGATTGCAACTCACGCTCGAAAAGCGCGTTATAGTGTTGCTGAACCTCTTCACGAAGCGCAATTTCATCACGAAAAGCCTTGTTCCAGTAAGTCTCAAACCAAGCGCTAACCGCCGCCTTGTCCATATGGTCCAGCTTGTTAAACATCATGTAAACCTGAAAGGTGGTGTAAAGATCAGCTTGCGACTCGCCTTGTCGCAACACACTTTCTAATGTTTCCAATAATTTCGGTAAGAAGACCGTTTTCAGTTTTTCGTTATAGGCACGCTTCGCTTCAGCATCTACACGACCATCATAAAGCCCAATACCCGTCAACCACGGGTGTTTTGCCTGACTATAAACCGTACTCGCTTTGGCGAGAGCATTTAAGCCAGGCAACACCTTTCTAATATCACTACTTAAACGACTCACACGTTTTTCTTCATCTCGGTATTGCGTGAGGTAACCCTGCACCTCTGAAATATACATTTTGTTACGCGCTAAGCTGCCAGTCCACGCCAACACTACGACCAATGTGATAAGTGCCAAGCCAATATAAGTTGCTGCTTGAGTCCAACGAATTATTTTTTCATAGCGCAGGTTTACGCCAACTAGGCCGGCTTCAGGAAAAATTACATCGCGAAATAATCGCCCCATGAAAAAGCTTTTTCCGCGTTGTGATGCTTGTTGCGCAACCTCTCGAGAAAAGCCAAAATTGGCTGCTACCGACGTCATCAAACGATCAATCGGTGTACCATCTTGCGTGCCACTGGAAAAGTAGACGCCACGCAAATAAGGTTGAAACTGAAACCGATTTTGTACAAAAGTTTGTCGAGTGAAAGATTCAACAATAGACTTCAGATTTTCCATTTGTTGCGGAAAACCTTGTATCGCGGCACCGCGTTTTACATCGCGCTCTCCGTGCATACGCCAAAGCACGCGATCATACAGCCGACGAATTAATTGACCCAGCTCAATTTGCAAGAAATAAAAATCTGGGCTTTGTGAATGTTTAGGTGCATTAGGTAGAGATATTCCCCATACTTGCTCACGCTCATCTTTCCCTAAGTCTTCAAAAAATTCACTAAAACCAGACACCAAATCCGATTTTGTAAACAACAGATAAATGGGAAAGCGTATTTCCAATTTATTCATTAATTCGTCAAGACGCATGCGAATGGTTTTAGCGTGTTGAATGCGCTCTTCTTCAGTTTGCAACAACAGATCATGTAAGCTAATGGCAACGATAGCGCCGTTTATTGGCCGGCGGCGGCGATTGCGCTTTAAGAGATCAAGAAAACCTTCCCATGCAGAGCTATCAACAACACGATGGCTATCTTGCGTCGTATATCGGCCCGCGGTATCGATGAGAACAGCATCATTGGTAAACCACCAATCACAATTTCTAGTACCACCCACACCTTGAAGTGATCCTTTGCCAAACTGCTCGGCCAACGGAAAATCTAGTCCAGAATTTATCAACGCTGTTGTCTTGCCAGAACCAGGTGGGCCGA
>JAYWHF010000721.1:0-2042 GCA_043777855.1 Gammaproteobacteria bacterium
ATAGGCATTATAGTTTTATACAAAAGTAATGAAATAATATTGGAGAACGGGCGCTGGAAGTGGTTTTATTTCTTAGCGTTATTTTTTCAATTACCACTATTTTTTTTAATAATGGCGGAGCTAAATCATTTTAATACTGTATGGATTGGAGCGTGCGCGATAATGGTAATGCTTTATTATCAAGGTACAGACTGGCGACTCGCTACTTTAGGAATAGTAATTGGTATTATAATTGCACTGGGTTTTCACTTATATATCGGAGCGTTTTCTATGAAAACCGATCTTAAAGTATTAGTAATTGTCTTTGTTTTTGCATGGGTTAATGCCTTGGCGATTGCGCTATCTTCAGCGAATTTACATAAACAACAGTTACTAACTACTGCTTACACGCTAGGAGTCATGGCTCATGAGCTTCGCACGCCGATGGCCGGTATAGCCATTATTCACTCTGTGTTGGTCCAAAAAAATAAAAAATATGAGGACCCGGAGCTAATTTTGTTAAATAATAAATTACATAATTTTATAAAAACTATTCATCATCACATAAATAGCCAAATTGCAAATGTTAAATTAACTGAAATTAATCAAACAGTACAAACGGTTAATATTAACTACTTATTGTCTTCGTTTATAAATAGCTTTCCTTTTCCAGTCGGGGTTGAAAAAAGTAATATTCGCGTCTTGGCTGGTGACGCTTTTTCGATCAAAGTATCTCCCGTGTTATTTACACAAGTGTTAAATAATTTAACACAAAATGCACTTAAAGCTATGGCTATGAAAGAGTTAGATGACCATGAAAAAATAATAACGCTGCGAGCACATCAAGTTAGTCAAATTAATGGCACTACTTTAGGGTGTATTACAGTATCAGATAATGGTATAGGTATAAAACCTGAGTACATTAGCAAAGTGTTTGAACCGTTTTTCTCTACAAATACCGCTATCGGTCACGGTTTAGGGTTGTCTTATTGTAAAAAAGTAATCACTGCTTACAAAGGTAAACTAGCAGTTAGTTCTGTATACGGTTCGGGTACCACGATTACAATATATTTACCGATCGCTCAACCCATCAACACGCCATGACTACATTCAAGCTATTTTCACGCCCCTACACGGTCGCCTTTATTGACGACGACCGTGATTTTTTGGAATTGTTGGCAATGGCCATACCCAAGCACTGGAATGCTGCGTATTACAGTAAAACACACACGTTTATAGAATTTTGCAAGCACGCAGCCGTGATGGAACAGCGAGACTATGCCGCGTTTTGTGCACTCTTTAGTGCACAAGCGAGCCCCGAGCACACCATGCTAAAAATCATTCGCTACTGGCATAGCAACCCGCAACGCTGGAATCTGTGCGAGATAGGCGTGCTTGATTACGGGATGCCTAAAATGACTGGCTTACAAGTATTAGAGTCACTGGATGAGTGGCACGGTAAGCGGGTGTTACTCACAGGTTTAGCGGATGAACGCATTGCCGTGCTCGCCTTTAACCAAGGGCTAATCCACCATTATCTGCCCAAACACACTGAACGAGTGATGGATCATTTGGTGCACGCAGTGAATGGTTTTTCACCGCACTTACACTTTCAGCATCAGCAATTTATACGAAGCTGCTTAAACGATGCGCAGCTCAGTTTGCTCGCAGAGCCATCGGTAGTGGTTTCTTTGAACACATTTGCAAACGAACACTGGGTAGAGCACGTGGTGCTTGACAGCCCTTTCGGTGTGTTGGGCTTAAGTGCCATGGGGCAACTGTCTTGGCTGCAGCTCGAGCGCAGCAGCGATATCGATGATTTAAAAGCCATCGCAGCCAGCGAAGCATGGCCTGAAGCCACTCAAGAAGCACTCGCGCAAGGCTTGGTGTTGTCAAACAGCCTATTAAGACAGGCGCTTGACAGTGGGTTTAGTAACAGATTTGAAATTGCATCAAATGCATCAAACACATCAAATAATAGACTCGCCCCTGCGATTGCGCCAATCGTGCGCATTGGAGACGGCGATGTGGTGGGGGCATTGTTTGAGTTTAATCTGCACAGC
>JAYWHF010000722.1:0-2041 GCA_043777855.1 Gammaproteobacteria bacterium
CGTTTTGGCTGCACCGCATGTTGATAGGCGTGTCGCCGTTTGGGGCGATGGGGTCGCCAGGCTGAAGGTTGTTAGGGATTGCAAAGCGCTATTTATATAGGAGCTGTTCGCGCCCGTATCTATTGGTCCAGCGGCATATTTAATACAGGAAAACGGCGTTAAGTCGAAGTTAATTGGAGTCTGACCCCCATTGTTCACCATTGTTCAATTCTTGGGCTCGTGGATTCAGAGAAAATCTGACTCTTCGTACAGCGGTCGAACCTCGAGTTCGCTTGGCCCCAGCATCGGGTTTGGGCAGCGCTTTGCCCAAGCCACTGCCTCCTCCAGGTCCTTGACTTCCCACAACCAGAAGCCCGCGACCAGCTCTCGTGTTACAGGGAAAGGGCCGTGGATGACGGTACGAGCGGGCCCATCAAATGCAATGCGCCTGCCAGCAGACGAGGGCTTGAGGCCATCACCGGCCCGCAGGATGCCAGCGTTGATCAGTTCTTGGTTGAATTTGCCCATCGCCTCCAACAGCTCTGAGGTGGGAAGAATTCCTGTCTCACTGTTCTCGGTAGCCTTCACCAGTACCATTACGCGCATTTTTAATCTCCCAGGTAGTGCCGGCTCAGCCTGTATGGCAGCCGTAAAACGATCCTATCGCACGGAACTCGACATGTGTTTTTTGAATTTAATTGGAATCTGACCCCAATTGTTTTCTGAATGGCTGCGAGGTTATCTCGCCTTAAATTGCTTTGCGTATTGAAGAGTGGCTGGGCTTGGCACGCGGCTGCAAAGCGCAGCTGGGTCCAGCTGAGAACACCACCTACTACGTTTAGCAAGCCAAACTATGGTTAAAAGCTGTGCCTATGCATGTTCGAGTTGAATCTTTAGCTACATGACACCTACATGCCGCGGTCTGCGGAAATTTATTGGATTTTGATTGCGACTGCTCAACATCAGTCGGCTTCACTGACGAATTCAATCAGCACCTTAGGTCGTAATCAAAACTTATCCAATGGAATTTCTTCGACTTGCATATTTCCATCACGAACTTTGTAAAGCGTCACCGTCATGTTGCTGAATCGGGTGCTCGTACCACTCTCTGTTGGCGTAACGGTTTGAGTTAGGACAAACTCCTCTTTTGCTTGAAACGCACTGATCTTCCCGTTGATATTCATTTTGTATCGCATCTTATAGGTGCCGGGGCCGAGCTTTTCTGCAGTGAATGTGGTGCCTACCCGAACGAACATAGCCCTTACTTGCTTGCCTGAGAGATACAGCCGAACTTCAGCATCATGCGATCCATTACTGTTGTCAATTATGAACTTTGATAATCCCCCGGTAAAAATTTGCTTTTCGCCTTTCAAATATCCACTTGGTAAGCGCACCGTTTCTGCTTCGGCACTTTCAATAGGTGCGTAGTTTTTCCAGGGCTCACGGTCAGTGTTTTGCGCATCAAGAACACCGTTGAACGGCTTGAATCCAGCTGACCGCTCTATACGGTTGAGGTCCGCATTAACGGGTGCCGAAGCTTCTTCAAAACTGAACGTTGTCGGCGGCTGCGGTCGCTTGATATCCGCAATTACTTTATCTTGATTCTGCAATGCGCTAGCATTTGCGCCGCCAGACACACGTGCGTCGGCACGTCCAACCACCTCTGCATCGCTTAAGTATGCAGAATCTCGATTCGTTGAAACGGATGAGTTAGAAGGATTAGCAGTCCGGTCTGAGACAAACGATAAGGTTCCCATAATGGCCATCAAGGCTGTCCCTAAGACGGTCACACCAAAGACCTGAGCCTTAGATTTACCCAGTTTGTCATTCAGGTAAATCAATGCGTAATTGAGAGATCGGAGCCAATCTGGAGTTGCTGCCTTATAACCTTCAGTAGCCCCGGCAGAAGAGCCATAGGCGCTAAAAGCAGGCTCTTCCTTTTTTTGGTAGAAACTGGAGTTGGCCTTTCGACTTTCAAAGTCACTACTTTCTCGTTTGGAATCGGAACTATTAGCTCCTGCCGTAAATGAGTTGTGTTTATTCGGCGATGCACTCGTTTTGG
>JAYWHF010000723.1:0-2034 GCA_043777855.1 Gammaproteobacteria bacterium
GCGGGCACTGTATTGCGGTGGATCCGTGGTTCATAGTCTCGTCTGCGCCGGAACAGGCTCGCCTCATCCGCACAGCGCGCGAAGTGAACGATTCAAAACCGAAATGGGTGCTTGAAAAAGTGCAGGCAGCGATTGGCGCCTATTTGATGGAAAACCGGGATAAGACTGCAAAGGATGTGACCATTGCCTGTTATGGTTTGACGTTTAAGCCGGATATCGATGACCTTAGAGAAAGCCCGGCGCTTGAGATTGTGAGGGAATTGGGAAGAACACATCAAGGGAAAATGCTAGTTGTTGAGCCAAATATTCGAAATTTGCCATTACAGTTGGGAAATGTGGAATTGGTCTTGATTGATGGAATTGAAGCTGATGTGCATGTCATGCTAGTCGATCACCGAGAGTTTAAACCTTTCAAGCCCAAATCTGGTCAACTCAATGATGTGAGAGGCGTTTGGAATGTCCACAATAAGTCTTTGTGAAACATGTCTTAGTCGGCTATATTACTAATTATGAACGCGAGCCTGCGACACACAAACATTTCATGGACTTTGCAATCTCCCCCTAGGCTATCAGCTAACGGACGACTATTTTATATTGTGTTAGCCTGCTTTCCACTACCAATATTTTTCAACGAAAGTGGCCTTTATAAAGATTATTCTGTAGGCGCAGCGCGTGGTTTTCCTCTTTCTTTATTTTTTGTATTTTTTTTATTTTTAATTCCGATTTATTTGAAACAATTAAAGTCTATATTAACACTGGTTATTTGGGTTAGTTTTTGTTTTTACGTTCCCGCTATCTATTCTGTCGCCATCGGTACACATGACGGATTTGATTTATTATGGATCTATTTGCTCTCAATCTTCGCAGGACTAGGCGCTTACGTAGTTTTTCTAGCTGCTGGGTTAGAAACTTTCGATCAAGCTGCACGGCTCTTTTCATTAACTTTGGCACCAATTGCAATCCTATGGACCATTTATCAAATAGATACCTTCTTAAGCTTCGGCAGAGCAAATGGTGATTTTTGGGGATTGTTAGCAATTTACCAAGTATGGGTTTATTGGCCCACCATACTTGCTGTAATGTTTTGTTTAAGTTGGTATCAAAGAGTGCGGCTTAAACTTTTATTATCTATTATATATTTTATTGCTATAGTATTCACCGGAGCTCGCGAGCCTTTACTTATAATTTCTGTTTTTTACATCTTATATCATATAGGTAAATTTTGGCGCAAAGAAATATCTGGCTTCCAAGCGGTCGCATTCACGTTATCGCCAATTTTCTTGCTCACCATAATAGCTTCAGTGACCAACTTTTATCCACAGTCAATAATCGCCAAGAAGTTGACTGGGATGTGGGCAGGTGAGGTGGATTTTGCCGGCGGCCGTATTGCAGTCCTTGAACAATTCGATTTGATTGATGTTCAACCTTTTTTCGGGACTGGCTTTTCCTTATTGGATAGTGTCTTCGGTTCAACGCACAATCAATATATTGAATTGTATTACCGCGGCGGATTTATCAGCCTGCTTGCATTCCTGCCGATCATTGTAATTGCAGTACGCTCGGTTAAGCGTAATCGCCTTGAAATTTTTGAATGTTTGGTATGCAGTCTTCTATTGGTGTCCTTCAATGCCAATGTACCAATGAGAGCCCCGTACGCTGGAGTGATGTTTTGGTTCTTATTTTTCCATTTGATCGCAACGGCCAACAAAACTAGACCACTAATGTCATCGAAACGAACCTATATTTGACATTTTTCGCTGGTCTGTATCTGGTAAATGATTATTATCATCTAACTAGATAAAGCATATTAAATCTTAGCATTGAAGAATTTGCTTCATATTTCTTTGTCGCGAGTTTGAACATGTGTTCAGGGTCAATACTAAAATATGATAAAAAATATCTTGAATTTTTCCACTGGCGCAACTCTCAGCTCAATCATTGGAATAATAGGATATCCTTTATTGGCATTTTATTATTCGCCGGCACAATACGGACAATACGCATTAACCTTATACACGTTAAGCATTTTTGCGG
>JAYWHF010000724.1:0-2034 GCA_043777855.1 Gammaproteobacteria bacterium
CCCCAGCTCCGACGCCTAGCAACAGAGTCTGCTCCGCCATATCGATTGCGCTAGCAATCAGCTGCAGCCTAACAAACGACGAAACGTCCAGAAACTCAATGCGGCTGATCATTATTAACACAAACAAAAATGCACACGCACCTACTATTAAAGACGAAAAGGCAATCATAATGGTCTTTATTGTACTGCTTGAAGTCAGCATTATTAGAAAAAGCGGTATAAAAATTATCAAAGAAAAAAGTATGATACGAGATTCTAATGCATAAACAATGTAAAAACAAAATGAAAAATAAATAATTCTAAATAGGGTAGATTTTGAAATCATAGTTGCAATATAAAAACATATGCCAATGTGAACAGCGAGATCGTTGGGGTTACCAAATGTAAACCACGCTTGATTTTCTGATATATAGCTCAGCGATATATCGAGTTCAGAGGCATCTTGAAGTGAAGAACGAAAAAAGTGATTTCCGGTTTTTATTTCATAAAGCGCTATCAGTAATATTAATAAACCGCTATTATAAATAATTTTACTGAAAAATTGAAAATCTCTATAATTTCTTATTAAATGAGAAAAAACATATATTAGTAGAGCTATAGTTATCACATAAGATAATTGTTTTAAACCGCCTAAAAAGTTTTCTGACCAAAAAAGTGAAATTACGATCCACAAAGATAAAATAATTGCCGAATTTAGTGAAAATTTTTCAAAACTAGATATGATGCTCATTCCAAACTTCAAATAAAATACTATTGCAACAATAACAACGAAAAATCTGAATGCACTAATCCCAAGATTCTCACCGCCAGGTATAAACAGAACGGGAGAAAAAATCTGTGATATAGCTAATATAAAAAGTAGAGCAGCGCGAATATTGGATGAATAGATCATCTGTAAATTTCCAATATTTTTTCACTAACATTTTTTTCATGAAAATGTTTGTGAGAGTATTTTGAAATTGCGCTACTTTTTGATATCCAAATTGCTAATGTTCCAGACATTCGAGTTAAGGCATCAGTGAGTGCCAATATATCGTCAACAGCGACCAAAATACCTGTATCTTCGTTCACTATAGTCTGCGGCCCGCCGCAGCGTGTTGCTATTACAGGTATTCCCATCGCCATAGCTTCAGCTAAAACGATTCCGAAAGTTTCATATGAAGAAGGGTGCAACAATAAGTCGGATTGGGCTAAAATCTCCATTGCATTGCAATGCGACTGCGCTCCATGGAAATATGCTTCGATCCCAGCTGCCGACGCACGTCTGATTAGGGAGGTTCGTTCTGAACCATCTCCTATAATATTATATATTACGCGGTGCTTCAATTCAAGCGGCATAGCGGCAATTGCGTCAATCGCATTGTGGATCCGCTTTCCTTTTACCAATGAACTAATACTAGTAATCCGAATTTTATTGTCTTTCGATGACTTGGAGCGTTTTAAGTCAAATACAAAGTTCCGAACAAGGTTACCCACAACCTTAACATTTGCACGAGGTGAGATTTTCAAAATACACTGCGCTAGTGGTTCAGAAACAGCAATAACACAGCGCGCATCCATATACACAGCGTTAGCCAAAGCCATCCGATCCAAGCTAAGGTTGCGATTGAGAATTTCAGACGAATGCTCTGTGACAACATAATCGAGCCCAGTTTCCGCTGAAATTCGGCGGGCTGCGGCTCCTGTTTCAAGAGCAACATGAGCATGTAAAATGTCGGGTCGTCCATTGCAATTCACGTAACGCCCATAGAGTTTGGGGAGCATCCTTTGGTTAAAGCGGGGAACAAAACGCTGCAAGCCTGGAACAACCCAACTTTTGAAGCCGAAGGTGGAAACAGGATCACTTTGCGAGACAAAGCCTGGCAAACCCTTTACTGCCCGATCAGCTTTTATGCTTCGCAAACCCTCTATTCGAGAGAAAATGAGGCCAACTTGTGCGCCAGCTGATCTTAAGGCGGCGCACTGTTCCAGTACAAACGAGCCGGAATATCCGTCAATACATGGATGCCACGCGGTTAGATGAAGTACATGAGT
>JAYWHF010000725.1:0-15997 GCA_043777855.1 Gammaproteobacteria bacterium
GTCGACACCATTATTTTCTTCGCTGTAGTCAGTTAATGCCTGAAAACCTACACAAATCGCGAGAACCGGTTTTCCAGTAGCAATTTGCTCACGTAAAAGCTGGTCAAAACCTAGACGCCTAATTTCAGCCATGCAATCACGTATAGCGCCAACGCCGGGAAACACCACGCGGTCAGCCATGGCAACAACCGATGGATCGGAGGTAACAACAACTTGCTGCTCCGGCGCGACGTGGCTCAGCGCACTAGCGACCGAATGTAAGTTGCCCATGCCATAGTCAATCACGGCAACCGTCTCGCGACTTAAGGATGCCTTGCTCATCACCTATAAACTTCCTTTAGTCGACGGCATTATGCCTGCCATACGCGGGTCGAGTTCGAGTGCCATACGCAGCGCTCGACCAAAAGCTTTAAACACAGTTTCGATTTGATGATGGGCGTTGTGACCACGCAAGTTATCCACATGCAAAGTCACACTGGAATGGTTCACAAACCCTTGGAAAAACTCCCAGAATAATTCTGTATCGAAGCCTCCAACGCGTTTTTGCGTGAAAGGAATGTGCATCGTCAAACCAGGGCGGCCAGAAAAATCGATAACCACACGTGACAAAGCTTCATCAAGCGGAACATAAGCGTGGCCGTAACGACGAATACCTTTTTTATCACCTACAGCATTTAAAATAGCTTGACCCATGGTGATGCCAATATCTTCAACAGAGTGATGATCATCAATATGGATATCGCCGATGCACGTCACATCAAGATCAATCATGCCGTGGCGAGCTATTTGATCCATCATATGCTCTAAAAACGGCACGCCAGTATTAAAAACACCCTTACCAGTGCCATCCAAATTAACCTTGACGCTAATTTTTGTTTCGAGAGTGTTGCGAGTGACGTGGGCAATGCGATCGGTCATAAACTCAGCTCCAGCGGGCCGAAACGTCTCGTTGACAGTTTTCGGCATCAATTGAGCGCGAATTATATAGCGACGGCGGAATTAATTCACGTGCATACACACCCCTATGGCTATTAAGCTAATTTACAGCTGGCAAGGAATGGTGCAGCTCGTAAGGAATTCTACAGCTCGCGCAACCTAGCCTAAGACCGGGTAAACTCACGGCGGGACACGCGAGCGCATCGCGCTAGCCCCCTTCATCAATACTTATATTTTTACGGATGACTTTTATGAACATCACCTTAAATCGACTTATCTGCAACTCAGCTCTCGCGGCATTGTGCTCATTCAGCGCGCTTACACTCGCGCAAGATCAACCAACCTATAGCGGATGGACAATCACCGCCAACCTTGACCACATTAATTTTGATTCTGCCGCGGCAAGTCGCCCGGACGTGCTGATCTCTGAATCAGGAACGGCTATCGGCCTTGCGGGCGAGTACCTTGATTCCGGCCGCAGCATGACCTATGTCGTCGGCCTAAATTACATTATCTACAATGACAATAACGAATTTGCACAGTACGTACAGGACTACTGGTACAACGATCGCTACGATGGTAGCTACGAAGAATCCAGTGCAAATGCCTTAATGTTGTTTGCAGAAGCTGGCCCAAAAATTCACTTTGGCACATACCACTCCAGCTTTTTTTCGGCCCGCGTCGGCGTGAGTCAAATATTTGATTCGACGCGTTCAATTGATTTCTGCAGTGACTGTTACTCTGAAGATATCGACATCGAAGGCGGCTTCTATGGCTCACTAGGTATCGGCCACTCTTTTGATCAATTCGATATAGGTGCTGAATTTCAACAATACTTTTCAGGCGATATCGACAACAGCCTTCGCCTTAAAATGGCATTTAGCTTCTAATCATCCCCATAGGGCGGCACTCCATCGGCGGGGTGCTGCTCTAAACTCACCTCGATAGAACCTCAGACACCTCTATTTTATATAAAAACTTAGTCTTAGCATGAACTTGCGATTGCCCCGCTATGGTTTACTTTTAAAGAGTATCGAGCAAATACCTCGCCGCGACCAAAAAACTATTGCGCAGCAAGTCATGAGGCGTTTTATCCCCTTGCTTGCCATTAAGATACTTACCCGATTGCGCTGCAGGCCTACCAAGCCTGCGCGACTAGAGATGCGATGAATAACAAGCTGGCCCAAATTCATAGCCTGATTCTAAATGCAAAGCAGACGACACAATTATCAAACTTACTCGCGAGCCGTGTTCATCGTTTGCACGAGGCTATAAAACTACCGCCGCAAGAGGCATCTACTCTTTTAGCAACATTTATTACTCGCTATATAGGCCAGGTACCTGAGTTTATTGACGTGATTATTCAAATGTCAAAAGAAGCGGGTATCTACGACGGTGTTGCGCCCTTGTTAGACATTGCCATCGATTATTTTTTAACGCCACCAGAAATCATTAGCAATCACAATCAACTCGAAGCGCTACTCTACGCGGCCTACTTAGCGCATCGGTTACTCGAAGAAATTAATGATCGTTTTATTGGCTATTGCGGCATACCGCTGGCGCCTATGGACATGACGCGCGCCAACGTTGTTGCTCACGAACTTATCGGTGAACCCTTCGCCAATGAGTTAGATCAAGCAGTACTATTTTCAGCGGAGTTATTGCTAGATCAACAAAGTTTTGCAGGTGAAAACTTCCAACAGTATATTGCCATGCACAAACACCGCGGTTGGTCATTGGAGCTGGAACGCTGGCCCTGCTTAACAGAAAATCTCGCCATCGTATTGGATTTCAATAACGAACCACGAAACCCCAATCATTAAATTTTCTTCGCCGGCACAATCGTAATAACTTGTAAACTCTCCGCTTTTTCTTTCTCCGTTTGATTAACTCGCGTATCCAACTCGCGCTTCGAAGACTGAAAATTCATTTCATCTTTAAAGCCACAACTCACACACTCTCGGTAGTCCTTCCCCTCTTGATTGTAAACGACTAACTTATCCAACTCGGTGCAGCGTGGGCACACTGCACCCGCCATAAAGCGGCGTGTTTTGCTGTATGCCATTAGGTCTCCACCTCTATGCCAGAGTGGCGCAGTAAGGCGTCGATTTTCGGTTCACGCCCCCGAAAATTCTTAAATAACACCATCGGCGTTCGACTGCCTCCTTGCTGCAAAATTTCTTTCAGAAAAAGGGCGCCCGTTGCGGCATTAAAGGTACCTTCTTCTTCAAATCGTGAAAATGCATCGGCAGATAAAACCTCAGCCCATTTATAACTATAATATCCGGCCGCATAGCCACCGGCAAAAATGTGGCTGAAGCTATTCTCAAAGCGATTAAATGCGGGTGGCTGCACGACGGCAATCTCATCGCGTACCTGCTGTAAAACATCACGCGCGCTTAGCGGGCTGCTAAGACTATATTCCGCATGCAAACGAAAATCGAATAGCGAGAACTCTATTTGACGTAGCATTTGCAAACCGGATTGAAAGTTTTTTGCCGCAAGCATTTTCTCAAGCAGCTCCTTAGGCAAAGACACGCCAGTTTCATAGTGTGCTGAAATCAAAGGGATTGCTTCCGGCTCCCAACACCAATTTTCTAAAAACTGACTGGGCAGTTCTACCGCATCCCATGCGACACCATTGATGCCACTCACAGCAGCCACATCAATTTGCGTGAGCATATGATGCAGGCCGTGACCGAATTCATGGAACAATGTGGTCACCTCATCGTGAGTAAGTAAAGAGGGCTTAGAACCAACAGGTGGAGTGAAGTTGCAAGTCAAAAGCGCAATCGGCAACTGCAGCCCCGTCAGAGTTTTACGGCGCACGCGTGCATCAGCCATCCAGGCGCCGCCACGCTTGCCATCGCGAGCGAAAATATCCAAATAGAAGCTCGCGACATGCTCTGCATTTTTATAAATATTAAAAAATTGTACGTCGGGATGATAAGAGTTGAAATCTCTCGAGGCTTTTACGTCGATGCCGAATAGACGACTGACAATGTCAAACATTCCCGTAATAACTTTTTCAGCCGGAAAATAAACACGCAAGTCTTCTTGTGAGACGGCATACTTGGCTACACGCAACTTCTCGCTATAAAAAGTACTGTCCCAGGCTTTAAAGTCTTCGCAGCCTTCACTGGAAGCAAATTCACATAACTCAGCGTAATCACGTAGCGCATAAGGTCTCGACTTGCTGGCAAGCTCCTTCAAGAAACCAAGCACCTGCGCTGTACTCTCTGCCATTTTTGTCGCGAGTGATTTTTTCGCGTAATTTTCAAAACCAAGCAACAGTGCTAACTCATGTCGCAGCGCGAGAGTCTCTGAAATAATCTCACTATTATCAAACTCAGCTGTACTTTCTATTTGCAATTCGCTATTGGTTTTTTTTGATTCGGCAGATGCTCGTGTAACATAAGCGGTATAAACCTCTTCGCGCAAGGCGCGGCTTTTAGCGTACATCATTACGGCATAATAAGATGGGAAATCCAGCGTAATCACGTAACCCGTTAGCGATTTTTTTTGTGCGGCTTGCGCGGCTTGCGCCAAGGCTGAATCGGGCAATCCCGCCAAAGCAAATGCGTCAGTAAAATGCTTAAACCATGCCTGTGTTGAGTCTAGTAAATGATGAGAGAACTGGGTGGAGAGCTCCGATAAACGCTGCTGAATTTCTCCAAAACGCCGCTTGGCATCGACATCTAACGCGACGCCACCTAACCGAAAATCGCGCAAAGAGTTATCAATGGTTTGCTTTTGCGCTTGACTGAGCGAGGCGTAGGCTTCACTCCCAGCGAGCTGTTGATAACACGCAAACAAAGCTTCATTTTGGCTCATCTCCGTGCTGTAAGCCGTTAACAATGCAAGGCTCGACGTGTAAGCAGCGCGCATGGCATCGCTATTACACACTGCATTGAGGTGGCTTACGGGGGCCCAGGCTTGATCCAAAAAATCACCACAACTTTCTAGTGGCGCCACCAAGGAATCCCACGTAACCTGCGGTAAACTTGCCAATGTGCTTTGCAAATACAACCGATTTTGATCGATGATTTTGCTGATTGCAGGCTCCACGTGCTCGGCTTTTATGGTGGAAAAGGGCGGTAGCCAATTCGATTGCAGCAATGGATTAATCGATGAGTCAGCTAACGAGTTGGGCATTTTAGATCTCCGGATTACTTTTAGTCTCGCGTATAGTACACGCTCAAATCTTTAGGCGCTTTTATGCAACATAATATTATGAAACACAATAACAATCCGCTAAGTATTCGCCGCTACCAAGGTAAAACGCCAGAGTTGGCCGAGGGTGTATTTATAGACCCAACCGCCGTAGTCATTGGCGATGTAACCATCGGCGAAAACTCTTCGCTTTGGCCTTATACGATAGCGCGCGGTGATATGCATCGGATTCGCATTGGCGCCCGGACGAGCATTCAGGATAGTAGTGTGTTGCACATTACACATGCCAGCCATTTTAACCCTGCTGGTCACCCACTCATCATTGGCGATGACGTAACCGTTGGTCATTCGGTCAATTTGCATGGCTGCACTATCGGCAACCGCGTGTTGATTGGTATTGGCTCAACGGTGTTGGACGGCGCCTTTGTAGAAGATGAAGTTATCTTAGGAGCGGGCTCACTAGTACCACCGGGGAAAAGACTCGAAAGTGGTTTTTTATATGTGGGGTCACCGTGCAAACAGGCCCGAGCGCTAACCGACAGCGAGAAGCAATTTTTTAAATACTCTGCCGACAATTACGTAAAGCTAAAAGATATTCACATCGCCGAACTAGAGGCGTTAACGCAACAGCAAGAAAAATAATTGCGAGATTTCCATTTCAAATTACGGCGATGAATCAATAAAGTTACGCCGTAGAAATTCTTCATGAGTTGGCAGGGTTTTTACCATCGACTGAATGGCTTGCTTTGCCAAAGTTAAAGTCGAACTGATTTCTTGATAGTCAATATTGTCCACCCTAGGGCAGTATTTATTCGGCCTGAGCCCCATCCCCTCAAACACGGACTGCCAACTGGAGCTGCGAAATAGCTCATCGGTACCCTCGCGCAAAACACCATGCCCCTTAAATAACGCAATGCGATCACTCAATGACTCAGGCAACTCCATATCCTTGCACCATCGCCAAAACGGAGTGTCCACACGCTGCGTAGTGCAGTAATGTAGGATAATAAAATCGCGCACCTCCTCGAAATCAGCTGTCATCCGCCGGTTATATTCCTTGACCAAGCTAGCGTCGCAATCACGATCGGGAAAAAATCGTAAGAAAAAATCCATACCGCGAGCGATTAAATGAATTGACGTAGACTCCAAAGGCTCAACAAACCCTGAGGCTAATCCCAAGGACAGACAATTTTTTTTCCACATGTCTTTACGGCGCCCAGTGGCAAACGAAATGATTCGCGGCTCATTAATCCGTGGACTATCTAAACCACTTAGTAAACAGGACTTTGCTTCAGCATCACTCGAGAACTTACTCGAATATACGTAGCCATGCCCAGTCGTATTTCTCAACGGAATTTGCCAACTCCACCCAGCTTTACGCGCTGTCGCGGTGGTGTAATTTTTACGCGGATGTTTAGCGTCAGTTTTCACGACTATAGCGCGATCGCACGGCAAATATTTCGACCAATCTTCAAAGCCAGACGCTAATGTTTTTTCGATTAACTGTGCGCGAAACCCCGTGCAATCAATAAAAAAATCGCCGCTGATTTCTTCGCCACTACTGAGAATTAACTTTTCAATATTACCATGAGCAAGCTGCCTAACCTCGGTAACCGTGCCCTCTGTCCGTATCACGCCACGTGCCTCAGCATAATTACGCAAATATTCAACCACCAGCTTTGCATCTAAATGAACTGCATAGCTCGCGCCTCCAATAGGTGTATTTTGCAATTGTGTCGGCCAGTAAAATCGCTCTTGGTCTGCCATGACAGAACAGGGTGAAAAGTCTTGCAAAGCTGATGTATCACCTTGCGTAATTGCTTTTAGCCAACACTGATAAAAATCATGTGAACCTATGCGCTTGCCAATAACACCAAAGGGATGAAAGTAGGTTTCATTTTTTTGTCGCCAATCAACAAATTTTATACCGAGTTTGAAGCACGCTTGAGTTGACTGAATAAAGTGCTGTTCGTCAATGCCGAGATTTTGAATCAATCGCACTACGGGAGGAATTGTAGATTCGCCAATACCGATAGTCGCGACTTCTTCAGATTCCACCAATTCGATTTGACAAAGCTCAGGCTTAAGGTTGTGCGACAGCATAGACGCCGCAATCCAGCCCGACGTACCTCCACCCACAATAACGATTTTCCTAATAGGATTTATGGTGGTATTGGCTATATTTTTTACGCTGACGACCATATTCATTGCACCCTACCAATTACTATTTTCTACAAGCAGTCCTCGACTTGAGTTTTCATGCGCTGTGGTAAATTGCCAAGAGCAACTTTGCACCGCATTACGTAACAGGTCGATAAGTTTGTGACGTGGAAAACTCGCGCGCCACGCCAGCGAAATTTTACGCACTGGAGCAGGCATAGCGAAGGGCCTAACGGTCAGCGCCGTAGGAGCGTAAAGTGCCGAGTTCGCCGCGGACAGGGGAGCGACGGTAACTCCAAGACCTGCTGCAACCATATTGCGCAGCGTTTCCGAACTCGATATGTTAATATATGTCGGGAGATCGATATCAGCAAGAGAAGAAAAAATACTCAAAATCTGATCACGCAAGCAATGCCCCTCGCCAAGTAGAAAAAAATCCTGTCCCCGAAGATCAAAGGGCCAAATCGTCTGGCGGGATGCGAGGGCATGCTTGACGGGCATCATCACGACCAAGGGCTCCTCAAACAGATCCTGCGTAAGAATGTCACTCTCTCTAAAATAATGGGAGATTAATACCGCGTCCAACAAACCACTTCGTAATTTTTGCTGCAAAACCTCCGTGTTATCTTCGACAATACGCACGCTCAGCTCACAAGCCAGCATACGTAACTGCGGAACAAGTGCAGGAAGAAGATAAGGCGCTAGCGTTGGAATAACCCCGATCGCGAGTGTCCCGTTAAGCTGATTTCGACTCGAGTCGGCCAAACTTTTTATTGCAACAGCACTCGCTAGAACCTTTCTTGCTTGGGCGATAACTTGCTGACCGCTAGTGGTTACCAGAACACCAGACTTACTGCGTTCGAACAGCGTAACGCCCCACTCCTTTTCAAGCTGGCTAACCGCCATGCTCAGCGCTGGTTGACTCACATGACAACGTGCAGCGGCTCGACCAAAATGGCGTTCTTCGGCGAGCGAAACTAAATAATGAAGCTCAACTAAAGTCATTTAAGAAGGTACCTGGAGCAACCCGGAGCAAATAGACTGTACGTTAGACATGTAGAAATCCTGTGAATCGCTGAGACGGTAGATACCCTGACAGCATGAACCGTCGACAAGAACTATCTACAAGAACTATTTACAAGAGCTATTTACAAGAACTGCCAGCAAAAAAAACAGCCACAACTAAACTTGAAACCAAAACAATGTCGACTTATTTTACAGTTCCGCTTCTGAGGAGCCTCTTTTGTGATGCTGATCACCCTGTATATATGGATTTTAGCGACATGGCACGTGATTTGCTTTATTGGCTGCGCTAGTCTACTCAAATACTTCATATATATAGGAACTCATATGTTACGCATCACTCACCTCTCCGTCGCATTAATTATTAGCTTGGGATTAGCTAACAATTCGCTGGCGAGCCCCAAAACGCTTGATATTATTTCAACAACATCGTTAGAGAGTATAACCAGCAACATCGTCAACGCAGACATCGCCCTGCTGGACTCAAAAACTGATAGCGCGTTGGATAGTAGAATTGTGAGCTCTCGCTTAGCGAAGCCTGCCCCCACCAAGCGCCGCCCTGTCTCTAAAATTCCAGAGCCAAGCCCGCTAATTCTTCTGGGCCTTGGGCTTTTAGGGCTTGGCTTTTTACGCCATCGCAAGCACTAAACCCATCACATCAGGCGCGCTAGCGCGCCTGATCTTTTCTGCAGCCTGCACACCCTCTTTTGACTCTCCACAACACACCCACCTGCGTCGCAAAAAAATCAAAGATGTTATCGCTACCTCTAAAGGCCGCGTGATTTAACATTAGTGCGACCAGTTGATGGTTCCTGAATAGACCGTCACTAAAATCAATAAACCGAACGCTATACGATACCAAGCAAAAACCACAAAGGTATGCGTTGTGATAAATTTCAACAAGGCTCGTACCGCAATAAATGCACTCACCATTGCTGCAACAAAACCTATTGCAAAAACCCCCGCATCGCTCACATCTAGAGTGTGTCGCGCTTTATACAAACTATAAAGTGATGCGGCAGATAGCGTAGGAATTGCAAGAAAAAAAGAAAATTCAGTGGCTGCTTTGCGCGATAGCCCTAAAAATAAACCGCCGATAATTGTCGCACCCGACCGCGAAGTACCCGGGATTAATGCAACGCACTGGCAAAGACCTATTTTAAATGCATCCATGTAACCTAAATCATCCATGTCGGCAACTCGCGCCACATGTGTTGACAATTGCGCGCGTTTCTCAGCCCATAAAATAATAACGCCGCCCACAATAAACGCAGCAGCAACAGCCACAGGGTTAAATAAATAGGTTTTAATTGCATCACTCAGAAAAAAGCCAATAAACGCCGCCGGGATAAAAGCAATGCCGACATTGAGAAACAAGTTACGTTCAAGACCCGGCTTAGCCGCACCAAGCAAACTAGTAAAAATTTTAACGCGATACTCCCAAACCACGGCCAGCATCGCGCCCATTTGGATAAATATCTCGAAGACCTCTTGTTTTTCGTTATCCAAAAAATGCAGCAACTTGGCCGTTAATATTAAATGCCCGGTGCTCGAAATCGGTAAGAATTCCGTTAGGCCTTCCACGATTCCCATAATAATGGCATTCATTATTAAGATTGCGTCCACGTTTACTCCGACTGTTTCACAATTAAAAAGGACGCAAGTTTGCGTGAAAATGCTAGTATTTGCAAACCAGCCTAGCAGCAGCGGGCCAGAATCTAGAAAGCTCAATCGCATCACAACACCAGCGAGAATCACATGATCAAAAACTTTCTGATACGATCTGTAAGTTTACCGCTTATAGTGTTCGGCCTGATGTTTTCGGGCTGCGCCACAACCAACAAAATTAGCCAAGACTTTAAACCCGATACAAATTTTAAAAATTTTAAAACAATTACTTGGCGCAATTTTTCGTCGGACATACCCACAACCAACAATACCGCCATAAAGACCGCGATTGAAAAAAACTTGGCAACCCAAGGACTTGAGTGGGTAGCGGGTACCGCTGATCTCGCCGTGGACCTGAATATCCTGACTCAAGAAAAAAGCGCTAGCTCACCGAGATTTGGCATATCTCTCGGGTTACCCGTCGGCAACAGTGGATCTATTGGGTTGGGCACCAGTAAATTGCTAGGGAATAGTCATCAGCAAGAAGGCTTGATCATCATGGATATTACCGCCGTGGCAACCAATCAAGTGATATGGCGCGGTACCGCCGAAGCAGTTCCTCTCTCACAGTTTTTATTGCGCAACGAAGGTCAGTTGAATGGGGTGTTGAAAAATCTCGCGTCGCAGTTTCCGCCCCAATAAACGGGCTCAGACCGCAAAAAACACTGATTGCATCCACACCAAAAAGGCCTGATTATTGCGGCCTTTTCATTTCCGCTACTGTTGGCGAATGCGGTTCACGATCGACGTCGTAGAACAATCATCAAAGAAATCCAAAATCTTAACGGTGCCACCGCTAGCCCTAACGATATCGCCACCGACAACTTCATCTACACTGTAGTCGCCGCCCTTTACCAATACATCAGGCTTAATAAGTCGCAGCAAACGCTCGGGAGTGTCGTCGCCAAAACTAACAACCCAGTCGACCGACTCCAAGCCGGACAATACTGCCATGCGCCTACTTATGGGATTAATCGGGCGATCCTGCCCCTTCAAGCGACGCACAGATGAATCATTATTTAACGCAACAATAAGCCGATCACCCAGCTTACCCGCCGCGTCCAAATAGCCCACATGACCCGCATGCAAAATATCAAAGCATCCGTTTGTAAAAACAATTTTTTCACCGTTGGCACGCGCCGCCTCAACCGCCATTAACAGGTATTCTTCGCTAACCAAACCACGCTCAGAGCCCTTCTCGTGATGCAGAGCATCAAGTAACTCGAAACCACTCACAGTAGCAGCACCCAACTTACCCACAACAATTCCCGCCGCAAGATTGGCTAAGGCCACAGCTTCCGGTAACGATTGACCCGCTGCCAGCGCCACGGCTAAAACCGCGATAACGGTATCCCCTGCTCCGGTTACGTCATAGACCTCGCGCGCTCGCGCGGGAAGATTTATCACTGGCAAGCCGGGGCGCAATAACGTCATACCCAGCTCGCCGCGCGTAATCAATAATGCCCCAAGTTCAAGTGATTCAATCAGGGCCATGCCCTTGCTAACCAATTCTTGCTCGCCATGACAGCGGCCAACAACAACTTCAAACTCGGTAATATTGGGTGTCAGTATGTTTGCGCCGCGATACGCTGAGTAATCGTCGCCCTTAGGATCAACTAAGACCGACACGTTCATTTTTTTTGCTAAGACTATTAACGCCTGACAATCGCTCAAGGTTCCCTTGGCATAATCCGACAGAATTAGCACTTTTGCAGCGCCAATAATATCGGCCGCGCGCGCCATAATATCGAGGCTATCCGCTGGGCAAAATCGCTCCTCGAAGTCCATGCGCAAAAGTTGCTGATGGCGGCTAAGCACGCGCAGTTTCGTAATGGTGGGCTTATGTTCGGCAATTTGCAGCTGCATTTTTATCCCCGCGATACGCATACACTCTTGCAATATGTGTCCCGCTTCGTCGTTGCCGATAGTACCCGCTAAAGTCGCAGATGCACCCAGCGCAGCAATGTTCAAGGCGACATTGCCCGCACCGCCTGGGCGATCTTCTTTCTCGGTAACTTTTACGACCGGTACAGGTGCCTCTGGCGATATTCTGTTACTTGAGCCCTGCCAATAGCGGTCAAGCATTAAGTCGCCTATCACACATACCTTCGCCAATTCAAACTGCGGTATCGTTAACAACATAAGTAGTCCTTTCACACTGAAAAATTTATAAATAGATAAACAGACAAAGCACAAAGCAATTTTTTATCTCAGAATTCTACACCTTTCGGTGAAATCTATCCCATCGGAACTTGCTTACTAAACTCCTTATGCTCACTAAACTCCGCATGCTCACCAAACTCCGTAGAGAGAAGTTTTGCATAAAGGCCATTCAGGGCCAGCAAACTTTGATGTGTGCCCTGCTCCACGATCTTACCGGCATCCATCACTAAAATACGATCAGCATGTTCAATTGTCGTGAGGCGATGCGCAATAACAAATGTGGTGCGGCCTTTCATTACCTGATCCATAGCGGCCTGAATGTAACGTTCAGATTCATTGTCTAGCGCTGACGTTGCCTCATCCATAATCAAAAGCGGTGCATCTTTTAATATGGCACGTGCAATCGCCAAGCGCTGCCGCTGACCGCCAGAAAGTCTTGCGCCACTCTCGCCAATTTGCGTATCAAAACCCTGGGGTAATTTTTCAATAAACTCTGAGGCATAGGCCAAATCCGCCGCCTGCTTGATTTGTTGCGGGGTGACACGTTTGGCGCAGCCATAAGCGATATTTTCAGCCACTGACCCATCGAACAAAGTAACTTGTTGATTCACAAATGCTAATTGAGACCGTAAATTTGCAAGCCCGTATTCACTTAGCGCGACACCATCTAGCATTATTGAACCCTGTGTAACGTCATAAAAACGCGGCAGCAAAGCGACCAATGTCGATTTACCACTGCCAGAACGCCCCACCAACGCCACCACTTCGCCGGGCTCAACGCTCACATTAATGTGATCCAACGCGAGCGTCTGTTGGCCAGGATACGCAAAACAAACCTCATTAAAACTAACTGCACCCCCGGCCCTTGCAACCGCATATTTGCCGGTATCTTCTTCTGCCGGCTCGTCCAACAACTGAAACACACTATCGGCGGCCGCGACGCCTTTTAATATCAGGGGCGCGACTTCGCCCAAGCGTCGCATGGGTTGGAGAATGGCACCTACCGCTGTCATGTAGGCCACAAAGCTTGCAGAATCTTTAAGGTCCCCGTAGGTCAAGGCGATGAAAATAAGTGCCGCCATTGCTGAAGCAACCAGCAGCTGAATCAGGGGCGAATTTGCCGCTGATGTCGTAACAATTTTCATATTCTTAAAATAATTATTTTTACTGACCTTTTCGAAACGACTTTTTTCATATTCTTCGCCACCGAAAGTACGCATAACACGCACACCATTAATCATCTCACTGGTTACTTGCGTGATATCACCGATCGATGTTTGTACTTTATTGCTCAAACGACGCAAACGTTTGGCAACGCCTGTTACCAGCCAGCCGATCAAGGGTGCAATAACCACAAATACCATAGTCAGTTTCCAGTTCATAACCAGCAACATAACCATTAAACCTATCACAGTCGCACCCTCCCGCAAGAGAATACGAATTGCATCTGTTGCGGCCGCTGTTACGCCATTGATGTTGTAGGTGATAATGGACATTAAATGATTTGAATTTCGCGAATCAAAAACATGACTCGGTAAACGCGTCATGTGATTAAATACTTCTACGCGCAATCGATGAATAATGCCGAACGAAACCTTCGCGAGAAAATAGGTACCCACAAATGCACCCAGACTTCGCAAAATTGTATAACCGATAACTTGTAACGGAATAGCAATCCGATCATGAGGATTATTATGCTCAATCACCTTCAAAAGGTTTTCCAAAATGCGCACAAATTGAGTTGTCGCAAACGCATAAACCCCAAAACCAAGAACACAGACAACAAATATTCCCACGTAAGGCTTCACGTAGGCCAGTAATCGCCAATATATTTTAAATGCAGACTGCATTGGCTCCTCTTTCAAGCGGCTATCGCTCGATTGGTTCATAGCATAACTCTCGGATCAATTGGCATTGACATCCAAACACTCACAACGCTTAAGAAGAATTTTTTTCGTTGAGTAACCAAATTGTTTAATACACAAAATAGCATTCAAATTTCCCTAGGATTTATTGCGATTAAAGGGCGTGGATGGCCACAAACCAAAGTCGCGCTTATAGGTTTTCGCCGCGCGCAGTGCAACGCGCTCAAGCAATGATTTTTCTTTGACCAATAGATCCCGCAAAGGTAAATTCCAATAGCAACGCATAAACCGAAAATAATCTGTACGAGTAAAACCTACATCCAATGAAGAAAAATAGAGCCCTGCTAAATCTTTGATGCGCCATCGTTTCGGAACCTGATGACGTAACTGCGCGCGATGCAAATCCACAAGATACAATGTTGGCTCTACATCACCTTTGCGCCAACGGGAAACAGATTCGAGATCCAGCATGAAATGACAAAAATAAAAATCGCGATGATTAATGCCAGCGCTATGCAAAGCAACCGCGATTTCGGCAACCTTCTGCAGCAATATGAGTTTTTCTTTAAAGCTGACTTTATGCTGCTGAAAATAATGATCTAACTGAACTACACCGGCCAATTCTCGCGTTACTAGAAAACTTATTTTCCTAGCAATACTTCTTTTCTGCTCACCAAAAGCAACCGGTTCTAAACTCGGAATTTCCAGCGCACTCAATTTATTCAGCGCGAGCCATTCATTTTTTGCGCCTAGCACAGGTAAACGCAACTGCAGTAAGTTTTTAAATACTTCAGGCCAGCCCACACCACGATGGAGTTTACGATAGTAGCCTCTGCCGGCCCACTCAAAACGCAGGGTTTGCCGATCGGCGAATTCACGCGCTATAGGGCCGGAAAAACCTTGTACCAATTTGAATGCGTCTTCTTGTCCCCAAGCCTCTATCAATTCATCGCGCAGTACAATAATTTTCTGCTGTGTTTCAACGACTGATTCCCTAGGCGCTTTTTGTCTGGACTGCGCCCTATTTTCGATTGCCGTAAGTGCCATGGACTGTCGTGAAAATACATCTGCCGTAGCAGAAAATTGCTGCGCTCGATCCACCCACACAGACGCGCTCGGCACTAACACTTTATAAAGCACTTTTACAAACTGGTCGATGGTATAGGGCGCGCCGACTACAGCACCCATATTATATTCAACAACATAGTGCGCAAAACCGCAAACATCCGTCGTCACCACGGGCTTACCCGCGAGCATCGCCTCAAGAATAACATTACCCGCGAGCTCGCGGTAGGCGGGGTGCAGCAACACATCCGCCGCTTGTAAAATATCGGCCACATCACTTCGTCCGCCTAGAAAAACAACCTGTTTTGCAACACCTAGTTGCGCTGCTTGAGCAGCATAGCGGTGCGGGTTATCAGCACCCACGACCAATAAAAAAATTTTGTTTTCGGGCCCCAATGGCAAAGCGGCAAAGGCCGCGATACTGCGGTCTAATCCTTTGGTTCTAAACCCCGAACCAAGACACAGAACAACTTTCGCATCTCCATCAATACCAAATTCTTTCCGAATTTTTTGCCGCGCCGATTGTGGGTTCTTAGATTCAAATTGGCTTCGTGAAATGCCAGGTGTCAATTGACAAAAACGTTCTGGCGCTGTGGAGTAGAAGCGCGCAAACTGTTTGCGCTCCGTTTCCGCGATGGATAAAATTTGGGTTTTGCTTGTGCTTCCAAACACCGCACTTTCGTATTTCAAATACCATCTTGCCCGCGATGTTAATCGGTAGAGCCAATGACGCTCAACAAAGGCTTTTTGCGCAAAACAAGAATCGCCGGCGAAATAAAAATCGAGCCTAGGCATTTTATTGAAACCCACCAACACATCATAGTTGTTAGGCTGAAATATCTTTTCAAACTTTTCTACAAAACTATTAACCGAATTTCCGCCAAACCATTTTTGAGAACTCAACACCAGAACCTCAACACCCTTAGGTTTTTCGCCCTCCCATG
>JAYWHF010000726.1:0-5604 GCA_043777855.1 Gammaproteobacteria bacterium
TGCCAACCCCAACCCCGCATTTGATGTGGTATTAATGGACTTACAAATGCCGGTGATGGATGGAATGACTGCAACCCAACACATTCGCCATGTACTTAATAATTCCACCTTGCCCATTATTGCAATGACTGCCAATGTTATGGCGTCTGACCGCGAAGCCTGTCTTAAGGCGGGCATGAATAACCACGTGGGCAAGCCATTTGATTTAAAACATTTAATTAATGTTTTGCGCAGCCATGCCGGCTGGCAAGACATCGAAGCATCAGCCATTACTTCAGCCGTTCAAGCCTCCGAAACGTCGACTGAAATTAAAAAAGCAGCCAGCGCAGCAGAAATGTTGACTGAAATTGAAAAAGCAGCTGATGCAGCTGGTGTGGATATTGTCAGTGCTCTAAACCGCTTAGGTGGTAAACAAGACCTCTACCAACGCATGTTGCCAATGTTTTTAAAAAGCCTACGTGCTTTACCTGAGCAGTTAGAAATCCACTTGGCACAAAACGACTTGCTTGCCGTATCACGCGCATTACACTCACTCAAAGGCTTAGCGGCAACAATGGGGGTAAGCAAACTTGCAGCAGAGGCTGCAATTGCTGAAAAATACTTGGTTTCAGAACCTGCGATTGAGGATGCCAGAGCTTCAATAGAACATATATCCACAGCTATCAAAGTTCACATTCCACTTTTAACGCTATTACATTCAGCATTAGAAGCAGCAAAATAAACAAGTAATAATTGGGGTCGGCGTAAAGTTAAACGAATGCCTGCGTTTAGTCTTCACGGCACATTTAAATTTAACGTGTAGGCTGGGCATCAATGCCCAACATTTCTGACTCATTAATTTCGCTTTGTAAAAAATAATTCCATTCAAATTTATTAATACCCAATAAAATAAATTGTCATTTTCGTTTTTCCTGACGAATGAAAATTTATCTATTCCTTGGCTATTCAATTATTCATTGATCCCTGCGTTACACAACGTACAGACTATGAGTGAGCAAAAGTATTGGCTGCATCTTCATACAAAACATATTGAAGAATATTACCGCGTCCAAGCATCAAGAACAAATAGCCTCTCCGCCCGGCGGAATTCTTCCTATTTATATCGGCGTAAGTGCTCCATCACACAGACGGTGATAACATAAGACTATCCAATCTAGCATCCATGCGCATTTCGAGCTTGGATGTTTTAACCTAGAGTATTTATCCATGCATCATACATCTATGACCACCGCTGATATGAAACCGTGCATTGAAGATTGTTCACAATGTCACCAAATGTGTTTACAAACGGCAATGAATTATTGCCTAACCACAGGCGGAAAACATGTAGAGCCAGAACATTATCGTTTGATGCTGAATTGTGCAGCTATTTGTCAGCTCACAACTGATTTTCAACTGAGTGGTTCAGCCTACTGCAAAGAACTCTGTGAGTTGTGTGCAACTATTTGTGAAGCTTGCGCCGAAAGTTGTGAAGCGATTGGCGGAATGGATAGTTGCATTTCTGCCTGTAAAAAATGCGCAAAAAGTTGCCACAACATGATCACTAACATGAATTAATTTTTTTATGTTAAACCGTGCAGCCAATTTAGGGTGGTTCACCACCTAACGTGAATTAGGCGTTTGCTCCCCTTCTACATCTTTATCGTTATCCATTTTGATATTGATGTAGATCAATGTATATCAGGATCTAAACAATTAACCTGAAAACATCCAGCAATAGGTCGCTATATGTCAGTAAGTAACTGTCTTATATTAAATCACAGCCTAACCCTTGGAGAAACACAATCATGAAAACATCATCCGTATTATCTGCACTCGTATTAAGCGCTGCTCTCACATTTCCTGTGCTCGTTGTTGCTGCTGAGCCTAACCCTACGCCAATCGAAAAATTAATTTCTGAAATGGCAGATAAGCCAGATCAACATCATGCTATAGCGCAATATTACAAAGACAAAATTGTTGCCGCCAAAAAAGATTTAGCGGAGCACACCAACATGCGCAAAGCTTATGAAGTAGGCTATGTCAAAAATCAAACCGCTATGGATGGCATGAAAAAAACACTGCGACAAGTTGATTAGCAATGCTGAATCTAACATTAAGGAATATGAAGCTATGGCTGCAGAACATGAAGTTAGCGCGGCAAAAAAACCTTAACAACTACACTCACACTATGATCGCGCACGCAGGAATTTCTGTGTGCGATGGCGATTACCTATATTTCATTGATTTACGAAACGGTTGTCTAAGGCGACAAGGTTTGCAGCTTGATGAAATTTTCTTTACGTTCTTGCTCCGGGTCTTCGGCAATAACATCGCTAATATTTTTTTATAGGAATAACACCGTATGGGCTACTACTCCTGTTCTGATTAAGATCTGGCAGCAATTAGCCGAGATGAATTACTACACAAACGGGTAAACTTGTTATGAATAATTCCAACGTCGTCGAGCACAAGCACGTCGCGATATACACAAATAGCAAACCCCATACCGATCCCGTATGCGGCATGAAAACAGCTGCCGATCCAACAAAATCCGTTGAAAACGCAGGCGTGACTTATTATTTTTGCAGTCAAAAATGCGTGGAAAAATTTCGTGTAAATCCTCAACAATATTTACAACCACAAGCCGTTAAAGCTGCCGATAATTCCACCGCAAAAAACACAACCTACACTTGCCCAATGCATCCACAAATTCAGCAAGCCGGCCCCGGCACTTGCCCGATTTGTGGTATGGCACTTGAGCCGATGGATGCAAGCGCACAAGCGGATGACAGTGAATTAAAAGATATGACGCACCGCTTTTGGATCAGCCTTGCGCTAAGTTTGCCATTGCTGTTTATCACCATGAGCGAATTTATTCCGGGCTTGAATTTACATCACCGTATTGGTTTGAATGTCTTTAATTGGTTGCAAGCAATTCTTGCAACGCCAGTCGTGCTTTGGGGCGGCTGGCCATTTTTTGTGCGTGGTTGGGCATCATTCAAAACATGGAATCTCAACATGTTTAGTTTGATTTCTTTAGGTACCGGCGCTGCATTTATTTTCAGTGTTTTTGCCTTGTTGTTTCCAAATTTATTGCCCGACGCTTTTAAAATGAACGGAATGAGCCCGCTGTATTTTGAAGCCGCCGCAGTAATTGTGACTCTGGTGTTAATGGGGCAAGTGTTAGAGCTACGCGCACGTTCGCGCACCAACGATGCGATTAAATCGCTGCTCGAACTCGCACCCAATACGGCATTGCGCGTTAAGCCTGATGGCAGTGAAGAAGAAGTTCATTTGGATCAGGTACAAGTTGGCGATGTATTGCGCGTTAAACCGGGCGGTAAAGTTCCAGTGGATGGCGAAGTCACAGACGGCCACTCCAATATTGATGAATCCATGATTACCGGTGAACCAGTACCAGTAGAAAAAAAAGTGGGCGATAAAGTTACTGCGGGTACAGTAAACCAAACGGGCACATTTTTATTGCGCGCTAATAAAGTGGGTGCGGATACCTTGTTATCGCGCATTGTGCAAATGGTCAATGACGCAGGGCGTTCACGCGCACCCATACAAAAATTAGCGGATCAAGTATCCGGTTGGTTTGTTCCGGCTGTTATGGGTGTTGCTGTAATCGCCTTTGCAGCTTGGGCAATTTTCGGCCCATCACCTGCGTTAGCAAATGGTTTAGTTGCTGCTGTTTCGGTGTTAATTATTGCGTGCCCCTGCGCATTAGGATTGGCAACACCGATTTCAATTATGGTGGGTGTTGGTCGCGGCGCAACAGAAGGCGTATTGATTAAAGATGCCGAAGCTTTAGAACTTATGGAAAAAGTAGATACGCTTGTTGTCGATAAAACCGGCACATTGACCGAAGGAAAACCAAAAGTTCAAAGCGTTGTTGCGGTAGCAGGTACGGATGAAAAAGATGTCTTGAAATTTGCTGCAAGCCTTGATGTATTAAGTGAACATCCGCTCGCAGTTGCGATTGTTAATCACGCGAAAGAACAAAATTTATCGTTAGAAGCTATAGAGCAATTTGCATCGATTACTGGCAAAGGCGTGCGCGGTTTGTTAAATGGGAAAAAAATATCGCTCGGCAATTTGCGCATGATGGAAGATGAAAATGTTGATATCACCGCACTCGCTGCCGAAGTAGAAAAACTGCGTGGACTAGCACAAACCGTGATGTTTTTAAGTCTAGAAAATAAATTAGCCGGTATCGTCAGCGTAGCAGATCCAATTAAATCAACTTCGCGCGAAGCCATTGAGAAATTACATGCAGCTGGCTTGAAAATTATTGTGCTCACCGGTGATAACGCAACAACCGCAGCGGCCGTTGCCAAACAGTTAGGGCTTGATGATTTCAAGGCAGACGTATTACCTGAAGATAAATTAAATTATTTAAAAGAGCTGCAAGCAAAAGGCCGCATAGTTGCCATGGCTGGCGATGGCGTCAACGATGCGCCCGCATTAGCGCAGGCGAATGTGGGAATCGCCATGGGAACAGGCACTGATGTCGCCATGAACAGCGCGCGTATTGTGTTGGTTAAGGGCGACTTACGTGGCATCGCCAAAGCACGTTTGTTAAGCGAACACACCATGAAAAATATTCGCCAGAATTTATTTTTCGCGTTTATTTATAATTTCTTAGGTGTGCCTATTGCCGCAGGCATTTTGTATCCGTGGTTTGGCATTTTATTAAGCCCTATGATTGCGAGTGCTGCAATGGCGTTAAGCTCAGTATCTGTTATTGGCAATGCGCTTAGGTTGCGGAATAAAAAATTGTAGGTAAATCGAATAGGAAAATGTATACAGATGAAGCGGAACAAGATCAATAAAAACGAGATTCCTCCACTTGGCTCGCAGGAATTACCTTCAGCGTTGCCGCTTAAAAGTCTTCTCGGGCCTAGCTTTATTCTTCTGGGACTTGGGCTTGGCAGTGGCGAAGTGGTGTTGTGGCCTTATATGGCCAGTAACTACGGCCTTGGTATTATGTGGGGTTTATTACTGGGTATTACCATGCAGTTTTTTATTAACCTTGAAGTTTCACGGTACGCACTTGTGAATGGTGAAAGTGTTTTTGTAGGATTTGCAAGGCTGTACCGATGGCTGCCTATTTGGTTTATTTTTTCCACTTTTTTAGGGTTCGGATGGCCCGGAATAGGGCTCTACGGAGCCTCGTTGCTTTCTGCGGCGGCCAAGCCCGCCCTTGTCGTTCAACCGGCCACTATAGCCATCATCCTGTTTTTGACCATCGGCATTGTTCTCTCCGCTGGGAAGGTTCTCTACAAAACAGTTGAGCAATTGCAAAAATTTTTAATTGCTATCTGCGTACCATTCATTATCGGGCTCACTTACTACCTAGCTCCTGGTGAAGACATTGTTGCCTTGGCAAAAGGCCTTGTGGGTCAAGGAATTGTTCAAGGGGAGCATTATTCATTTTTTCCACCTGGAATTATTTTGGGAACATTTCTTGGCGCTCTCGCATACGCTGGCGCAGGGGGAAATCTAAATTTGGCGCAATCATGCTATGTGCGGGACAAAGGTTACGGCATGGGCAAGTACGCACAGGGAATTACAAGTCTCATTACTACTGGCGGCTCTAGTAACTCGTTTACGCTC
>JAYWHF010000727.1:0-2024 GCA_043777855.1 Gammaproteobacteria bacterium
GCTCTCGCCCTCGACGTAGTTGAAGCTCACGTTGAGGTTGTGCGGCACGCGCCGGTCGAGATCGCCGTTGATGTAGATCTCCTCGATATCATTCAAGCCCTTGGCGAGACGATCGCGCAGCATGCGGATGCGCTCGTTCTCGGTATTCATTTCGAGCTTTGCAAGACGGAAAGCCTCGCCCATGCCGACGATTTGATGCGTCGCCAAAGTGCCCGAGCGAAAGCCTCGCTCATGACCACCGCCGTGAATTTGCGCCGCAATTTTTATTTCTGCTGCGCGGCGCACATAGAGAGCACCGATGCCTTTGGGGCCATAAAATTTGTGCGCTGATAGTGATAAGAGATCTACACCCAACTCTTTTACATTAAGAGCAATTTTTCCGGCGCTTTGCGCCGCATCGCAATGAAAAGCAATGCTAGGTTTTTTACAAATGGCCGCGAGTGACTTGATATCATTAATACAACCCAGCTCATTATTAACCTGCATGATGCTCACTAAAAAAGTGTCATCGCGCAAAGCAGCTTGTAAATTTTCTGGGGTAACAATGCCATCAATACTAGGTATTAAACGCGTCACAGAGAAACCCACATTTTCCAACCAAGCGACAGGATCGAGAACGGCTTTGTGTTCAATAGCGGATACAATAATATGCCCACCACGTGCATGCTGCTCGCGATAGTTTTCTGCTAGGCCTTTTAGGGCCAAATTATTTGCCTCTGTTGCACCACTGGTCCAAACAATTTCTCGAGGATCAGCGCCAATGAGACGCGCGACTTGTCCCCGGGCATTCTCTACTGCTTCTTCGGCTTGCCAGCCATACACATGTGCGCGCGATGCGGGATTGGCAAAGTTGCCCGCCAAGGTTAGGCACTCTGCCATTTTTTTCGCAACTTCAGGTGCGACTGGCGTTGTGGAGGCATAATCTAAATAAATTGGAGTGCGCAAACTTGAACCTTAAGTGATCTGTAAAAGCCTAGGAGATCTAAAATCTTTAAAACGGGTTGTGCAATCACGCGCCTACTTCAGGGTATTTCATTGACAGCAATACATTGCTCTGTTCTATAGGTACCCACTTTGCGGCTATCTTGCCGCGCACCTATGGATTTAATATCCCGACGTGCGACTAAATCTGCCAAGGTAATACCGGACAAAAACTGATGGATATGTGAGCTCAAATCCTGCCATAGATGATGCGTCAGACAAACCTCCCCATCCTGACAATTCCCCTTACCCTCGCAGCGCGTAGCATCAAGCGACTCATTCACCGCGTCCACGACCTGAGCGACGGATATCTCAGCGGACGCGCCCACCAAACAGTAACCGCCGCCTGGGCCACGCACACTTCTGACTAATTCAGCGTAACGCAAACGTGCAAAAAGCTGCTCAAGATAGGAGAGCGATATACCTTGACGAAGCGAGATGTCCGCCAAGCTCACCGGCCCCTTTTGGCTATGAAGAGCCAAATCAAGCATTGCGGTTACCGCATAACGACCTTTGGTGGTGAGCTTCATAATAATATCCGTGGTCAGGCCGATGTTATTGCCGCGTGGCGGCGCTAAAAACACACTATTTAAGCAGCAGGTAATATCCTACCATTTTACTCAACTATTAGGGTAGGCCGATTCCAATCACGAGCAACAGATTAATCAGCTTTATCTGCCTTAGCGGCCTCGCGGAGCGTATCGACATCTCCTTTCAGGCCCAAACTTGCAACCACCTTCCCGGTATAAAAAACATAATTTTGCATAGCCGTTAAAACCCCGCGAAGTATGTTCAACTCCATTTGGTCCAAGCGCACTCGGTTGTAGAGCCGGCGCAAACGGGTCATGGTCTGTTTCGGGTTTTCCGGATCTAAAAAGCCGACATTCACTAGAGTCTGCTCTAGCTGCTTGTAATAACTTTCCAAGGCTTGGGCCTCTGCCGGAGGCATATCCCACTGGTGATGAGGAAGCGTATTCCCTTCAGTCGCGGTCAGGTATGCCATACGAATTTCGTAAGTAATGACCTGAACCGCTGTAGCCAAA
>JAYWHF010000728.1:0-5596 GCA_043777855.1 Gammaproteobacteria bacterium
AAGTACCGACTCGACTTCTCTAGCAGACCCCGCTCAGGAGAATGCCAAGCATGATTGATGGCGTTGATGGCGTTGATGGGCTTGATGAGCTTGATGGGGTTAATGGAAGCGATGAGGTGATGAGGTGATGGGATGGACTGGCTAGTTTTTCTGCCCATGCTAACCCTAGGCTTGGTCAGTAGTGGCCACTGTATTGGTATGTGCGGTGGCATTATGGGCGCGCTGAGCACCGCTATTCCAGAAGGTGCTGCATATAAGCGTTGGCGTATTTTGCTCAGCTACAATGTGGGGCGTATTGCTAGCTATAGTGTTATGGGTTTTATCTTAGGGATAGCCAGCGCACAGTTTAGTGGCCTTGGTGGTGGTAGCCTGCTGAGATTATTGGCGGGTTTGCTCTTGATTGTGATGGGGCTCTATTTGGCCGACTGGTGGCGCGGTCTTAAATATCTAGAGGCCCTTGGACGTTATGTTTGGGTCTATCTGCAACCGCTGGGTAAAAATCTTTTCCCTGTCACGGGGCCCTTCAGGGCATTCTTGTTAGGCTGTGTTTGGGGTTGGCTTCCTTGTGGTTTGGTCTATTCGGCACTGGCCTTAGCGCTTGCGCAGCCATCGCCTTGGTTGGCGGGGGGTGCTATGTTTGCGTTTGGCCTAGGTACTTTGCCGGTAGTTTTGGCCGCTGGCGCCGCTACTCAAGCGCTCGGCCGATTTTTGCGGCGGCGAGATTTTCGCTCGGTAATGGCAGTGCTAATTATTCTTTATGGCGTATGGACAATTTACAGTGGCATGGGTTGGGGAGGCGACCTTCATAACCATGATCGAAGCCATGATCAAAGCTATGATCAGAGCCATCATCAAAACCATCAAGATAACCATCACCATCAAAGGCATTAGTGCGGCGCGTATTCATTCGTACTCCTATACTTGGTTAGAGTGCTGGCCCCGCTAGTTTCTAGAAAAGCAGCGGGGGCGGCCATTGTCACACAGTGCGCACGGCATGTTAGTCTGCGCTCGGGTTGTAAATTCAGTTCTCTGTGGCGTGTGTTGGAGTTTTAACGAGTTACTATGTTGCATTTATCGCGGTCTGGATATAAAAAACGTCGCCTATTAAACAGTATTTTTCTGGTTGGCTTGGGCTTATTTATTGTAGGTGCTCGCGCGCAGGATCTTGATGCAAGCACACCGCCTGTGGATATTCCCGCTCAAGAAACTGATGCAGCTTCCGGCCAATTACCGAGCGAGCAGCAGAGCGACGCTCCTCCAGAATGCACACAACTCTCGCAAGGGCGGCTTGACGTTGCTCTTGCTAAATCCTCGCGTGTTGACAACGATCTTTTTCGTGGTCTTGATGGTAAGACAATTCGCAAAATAGATTTTAAAGCGATTGATGTTTTTGATGAAGAGAATCCGAAAGAAAATAATAAACTCTATCTATTGTTGAATGCATTGCATTCAACAACCCACACGCATGTTGTGAGTTCTCAGCTGCTGTTCAACATCGGCGATAAAATCGATGTAAAAGTCATACAAGAATCAGAACGTATTTTACGTACGCGAAAATATTTCACTAACGCCTATATAGTGCCTGAGTCGGTGTGCGGTGATCAGGTAGATTTGCTAGTAGTAACCCAAGATGCTTGGGTATTAGAGCCACAATTTTCTTTTAGCCACAAAACCGGCAACACGCAATCGGGTTTCGGTATCAGTGATGGCAACATCCTCGGCACTGGGAACGCCTTCGCTGTAACCTATTCAGAAAATGAGCAGCGCAACGGTGTTGGCTATGAATTCATTAACCCACATTTTCTCAATAAAAAAATTGCTGTGCGTGCGCAATATGAAGATACCAGCGATGGTCGCAACAGTTTGCTGGACATATCGCGGCCTTTCTACTCGTTGGATACTCCGTGGGCCGCTGGTATTGATTTAGAAGACGTTTCTTTAATTGATACTATTTTTTCGCGCGGCGAATCTATTAATGAGTTTCGCCATCAGTCCTTATTAAATGAAATTTTTTTTGGCAAGGCGACGAAAGTCAAGAGCAACTATACAGAGCGCTGGCTGGTAGGTTTTACCAATGAAGAAGAAAAGTTCTTTGCAACGCCAGAGACCGTGCAAGGGCTGCCAAGAGATGATAAAGCGGCTTACCCTTGGGTGGAGTATCAGTATCTCGAAAATAGATTTGGTGTTTTTAAAAACCTTAACCAAATACAACGCCCGGAAGATATTGCGCTTGGGCAAAATTTTTCATTTCGTTTTGGTTTTGGTGGAAAACGGTTTGATAATCCCGATGATGTAGTTCGCTTTAAGGTCAACTATTCCAATGTGGTGGACATTGACGGGAACAAAATATTTGAGTATGAAGTTACCGTTAATGGGCGAAAACACTTGCAGATCAGTGAGCTAGACCCAGTTATTGTAACAACCCATATGTCGTACAATTTTTTTGAGGATGAAAAAAATCGTTGGTATTCCCGCATAGATTACGATGTAGGGCAAAATCTAGCGCAGTACCAGGAGCTAACCGTCGGCGGTATAACAGGCTTGCGTGGCTACCCTGTAGATTACTCTCGTGGCACCAAACGCTATGTGTTTACCTTAGAACGGCGTTATTTTTCGGATATCCATATTTTTAATTTGCTGCGCGTGGGTGGTGTGGTATTTTTTGATATGGGTAAAGCTTGGGGCTTGGAAGATCAGCCGTATTCACCCCTGCTGACGAATGTTGGCATCGGCCTGCGCTTCAGCTCCACAAAAATACGTGTAGGCAATGTTGTGCATATCGATATAGGTATGCCCACCTCTGCAAAAAGTGGCATTAGCGAATATCAGTTAACCATAGGCGCGGAATCAAAATTTTAATGTCTGTTTTTTAATGTCTGTATTTTAATGCCTGTCGCGTTGGTTAGTCTATGGCACCTTGCGGCGTTTACACTAGCATCATCCTCACTGCACCTACTAGCGTGCCCGAAAATTTACTCTACGCGTAATTTACGCCCAGCCAGTATGATGAATCTGAAATCGATTTCCGAATTGCAATTTGACAATCGCCTTGTTCGTGCGTTGCCGGCTGACCCTATTGGCGATAACTATCGGCGTCAGGTTACCGGTGCATGTTATTCATTCGCGAACCCTACTGTGGTGCGCGCACCGCAATTAATTTGCGCCGCTGAAGACGTTGCAGAGTTAATTGAATTGGCGCATTCAGAGTTAGGCACGCCAGCCTTCGCCGCCGTATTTTCAGGCAATGAACTCCTGCGCGGAATGCAGCCTCATGCCTGCTGTTACGGTGGGCATCAGTTTGGACACTGGGCGGGGCAATTAGGTGATGGCCGTGCGATTAATTTAGGCGAAGTAAAAAACTCACTGGGAAATCATTGGACGTTGCAGCTGAAAGGCGCAGGCCCAACGCCTTACTCACGCACGGCCGATGGGCTGGCGGTATTGCGTTCGTCGGTTCGCGAATTTCTGTGTAGCGAAGCCATGTATCATCTTGGCGTTCCTACAACCCGTGCGCTCAGTATTGTGCTTACGGGCGAGCAAGTTCAGCGCGACATGTTCTACGATGGCAACGCGCAGCTAGAGCCGGGCGCCGTGGTTTGCCGTGTGGCGCCGAGTTTTACGCGCTTCGGCAACTTTGAAATTCTGTCGGCACGCAAGGACACAAAGCTTTTAAAACAATTGGTTGAATTTACCATCCAAACTGATTTTCCTCATCTTGCACCAAAAGATAATCAAGAATTCACAGCCGACGTTTATGTAAAATGGTTTGCCGAGATTTGTAAACGCACAGCAACTATGACTGCTCATTGGATGCGTGTGGGTTTTGTTCACGGCGTTATGAATACCGACAATATGTCCATACTTGGGTTAACAATTGACTATGGCCCTTACGGTTGGCTAGAGGGCTATGATCCTGATTGGACACCCAATACCACTGATGCACAAGGTCGCCGCTATCGTTTCATTAATCAGCCGCAGATCGCGTTGTGGAATCTAACTCAGTTGGCAAATGCTCTTTATCCTTTGATTGATTCCGTGGAGCTTCTGCAAGAGGCGCTCACTGTTTATCGAACGGAATATTCCCTGCAGTGGCAAACTGACATGGCGAACAAGCTGGGCTTGCATCACTTTGTCGAAAGCGACATTGAGTTAGTAGACGAGCTGCATCGTGTATTGCAAATCACTGAAACTGATATGACTATTTTTTACCGGTTGTTAGCGAACCTTGGCGCAAATGCGCTTTCCATGGCGAATGCCATTTCTAACGAGGAGCTGGTGTCGGTTATTGCAGCGGCCTATTATCAATCTCCCTCGCAGGAGGCTATTAATGAGATGAGTGGCTGGTTGCGCACCTATATTGATCGCTTGCAGAAAGACGTCGTTCTGTACGGAGAGGGCCATGAAGTGCGAAAAGCGCGCATGAACACAGCAAACCCAAAATATGTATTGCGCAACTATATGGCTCAACAAGCCATCGATAAAGCCACGGCGGGCGATTATTCGGAAGTGAAAAATATTCTGAAATTATTGCGCAATCCCTATGCTGAACAAGTAGAATTCGAACATTATTTTGCTCGTCGTCCGGAGTGGGCACGAAACAAAGCAGGCTGTTCAACCTTGTCTTGCAGCTCTTAATACCCAACAGATCCGTTTAGCGCGTTTTAACGTGAAGAGTATTCTTTACAAGCGACCAGTTAGTATGTTCGAGAAAGTAATTTTATGATTAGGAAATTAATTTTATGATTGGAAAGATCGTTGGTGCAATCTTAGGTTTTCTAATTCTGCATAGCGTGTGGGGCGTTATCTTTGGTGTCGCGCTTGGGCATTTCTTCTTTGATCAGCGCACACGAACACCCGCAATTCCGCAAGCCGAATTAGAACGAATTCAGATTATATTTTTCAATACCGTGTTTAGGATGCTGGGCTACGTAGCCAAAGCCGACGGTCATATTTCAGAAAACGAAGTTAAACTCACTGAAATCTACATGGATAAAATGGGTCTAACGCCAGAGCATAGGCGTGAAGCCATTCGTTTGTTTAAAGAAGGAAGTGCGGCGGATTTTAATTCGAAAGAGCAGCTTAACGCTTTTATGGCAGTTGCACACCATAGCCCTAATTTGCGGCAGATGCTGTTGGTGTATCTTGTTAATGTCGCCATGGCAGATGGCCTTTTGGGAGACGATGAGGCGCAGATATTGCGTGGTGTTGCCGAAAATTTAGGTTTTTCGCGCACGGCGTTTGATCAGCTTTTGCAAATGATTGGTGCGCAAAATTCCTTTGCGGGCAATCATCAGCCGCGCGCGAACGATCTAGAGATGGCCTATCAAGCATTGGGTGTTGTCAAAGATAACAGCGATGCAGAAATTAAAAAAGCCTATCGCAAACTCATGAGTCAATACCATCCGGATAAATTAATCGGCCAAGGTTTGCCAGATGACATGATCAAAGCCGCTACTGAGCGCTCGCAGGAAATTCAAGCCGCCTACGATGTTATTCAAAAATCCAGAAGCGGTTAACGTGATCTTATTTTAAATGGTTGAATATTGGTGAGCAACGCATGATGCATACAAAAATATTGATGAGCGCGAGTGCTTTG
>JAYWHF010000729.1:0-2020 GCA_043777855.1 Gammaproteobacteria bacterium
CACCCAGCGACAGATCAACATAACTCCCCAAGAGCCACCCGCCCGCAGCGGCTACGAGAGTGAACAACACATACTTTAACGGAGGCATGAAAATGTTCCTTGCTTATGGTGTGAACTTACAACTTCAATACATCGGCAACATATCGGCAATACATCGGTTCTCCACGCATTTATGGCTAACCAAAAATCGTCTAAGGTTGATTCAAGCCTAGCAGCTAATCTTGAAAATGCCGGAAATGTGTTTAGTTTTCCACGCAAAAAAAAACCGGTGCCGCTAAGCACCGGTTTTTTCTAATGGCGACAGGAATGTGGCGCTTATTTCATCGCAAGCGCATGCTCTTCTATCTTGGCCTGCCAGAATTTCGGCCCCGTAATGTGAATTGACTCGCCGCGAGAATCTACCGCCACCGTAACCGGCATGTCTTTAACATCAAACTCATAGATAGCTTCCATCCCAAGCTCAGGGAACCCAAGCACTCTGGACGATTTGATGGCTTGCGCCACTAGATAGGCTGCACCGCCAACCGCCATGAGGTAGACAGACTTGTTATCGCGAATAGCATCAATGGCAATGGTGCCACGCTCCGATTTGCCAATCATGCCCAGTAAACCGGTTTTCTCAAGCAGGGTACGGGTGAACTTATCCATGCGGGTCGCCGTTGTTGGGCCCGCTGGGCCTACAACTTCATCGCGCACCGGGTCTACTGGCCCCACGTAATAGATAAAACGGCCCTTCAAATCCACCGGCAATGGCTCACCCTTGGCCAGCAAGTCGATCATCTTTTTCTGGGCAGCATCGCGGCCTGTAAGCATTTTACCGCTCAGCAGAATGGTTTCACCGGACTTCCAATCCAGCACATCGGCAGGCTTTAGTGTATCCAAATTCACGCGCCGCACGCTCTCGCCTATGTCCCAGGAAATTTCCGGCCAGTCTGTTAAAGACGGCGGCGTTTGAAAGGCAGGGCCACGGCCATCCAAGACAAAATGTGCATGTCGGGTCGCCGCGCAATTGGGGATTATGGCAACCGCTTTATTGGCCGCATGTGTGGGGAAATCTTTTACTTTTACATCCAATACCGTCGTCAGGCCGCCCAAGCCTTGCGCACCTATGCCCAAGCGATTGACCTTATCATAGAGCTCAAGACGCAATTCTTCCGCGCGGTTGGTGGCGCCACGGGCTTGTAGTGCTTGAATATCAACAGGCTCCAACAAGGCTTCCTTCGCCAGCAACATCGCTTTCTCCGCTGTGCCGCCTATGCCGATACCGAGCATACCCGGTGGACACCAGCCGGCACCCATTTTGGGCACCATGTCCAATACCCAATCCACAACGGAATCCGATGGGTTCAGCATGGCAAATTTACTCTTCGCTTCCGACCCGCCGCCCTTAGCCGCCACATGAATGTCCACGGTCTTACCCGGAACTATCGTGTAATGAATAATTGCGGGGGTGTTATCGCCCGTATTTTTACGCGCACCGTCTGGGTCAGCCAAAATCGATGCGCGCAGTATGTTATCCGGGTTCAGGTAGGCGCGGCGCACACCTTCGTTGATCATGTCGGTCACACTCAGTTCGCCTTGCCATTGAATTTCCATGCCGACAGCGACAAATACCGTGACTATGCCCGTATCCTGACAAAGGGGGCGATGCCCCATGGCACACATCCGCGAGTTAATCAGAATTTGCGCCATCGCATCTTTAGCCGCTTTGTTTTCTTCACGCTCGTAGGCTTGATGCACGGCGTGAATAAAATCAACAGGATGGTAGTAGGAAATAAATTGCAGCGCATCAGCGACGCTGTCGATAACATCTTGCTGGCGAATTAACGTGGACATAGGAAAAACTCTCGCTCTAATTTTTCTATCGTTAGTTTTTGATGCCTAACTGCTGTTTAACTTGCACAAGATCACGATTGATGATGCGGCGATTGTCATCGATCGCATCTATGGCTTCTTCCGCTGTGGTCAACCGCTTCGTTAAGCTTTCGGCCGCTTTCAATTGATTCTGCAATGTGCTCAG
>JAYWHF010000730.1:0-2019 GCA_043777855.1 Gammaproteobacteria bacterium
CGATACGCGTCAATACCCGTTGCACTCGACCGCGCGCATTGGTTTCCACGTTTTGGCTGCCCACCTCCCCCAGAAGCTCATTTTCATAGCGGCTCTCGATACCAATTTTTCCAATCGCATAGGTACCACTGTAGCGCCGTAGCTGTTCTTCCGAAAACTGCGCCAGCTCAGTTTCATTGATTCGGCTGACATAACCGACGCTATGCGCGAATAACGCACCGTAGGGATAGTCACGTACCAGCTCGGCGTCTACCTGCACGCCCTCTAGTCGGTATTCATTCACAGCCAAACGAGCTATTTCCTCCTCGGATAGCTGAAAGTGCAGCGGAATCGGTTCGAGTGGGTGCATTTGCTGTTTTTTAACTTTATAAAACTTCTCTAAATCCGCGGGGCTGATATCCACTAAAGTTTTAAGCAGGGTTAAAGTCGCTTCCAGATCTGTCTTCTTGTTCGCGATAACCGACAGGGTATAACTGGGACGATTATCGGCAAGAATTGCGCCGTTGGCATCGTAGATCAGGCCACGCGTGGGTGGGATAGGTTCCACATGCACGCGGTTGTGCTCGGATTGAGTGACGTAATCCAAGTAGTTGACTATCTGTAAATCGTAATAGCGATAAATCAATACGCCAAACAACAGCAGCATAATGACAACCATCACCCCCAAACGTACCCTAAAAAGCTGAGCTTCCTTCTGGTGATCCTTGAACTGCTGATTTTCAAACATGTGGCATAAAGCTCAGGCAGATTTTTGGAAGGGGCATCATGGGCGCAACTCTTAGCGGATAAACTTTACTTGTGGTAAGGGTGATTTTGCAGGATGGTACAAGCACGATAAAGTTGCTCTATCACCACTATGCGAACCAACGGATGCGGCAACGTCAGCGGTGACAAGGACCACTTGGCTGTTGCAGCGCGCAACGCTTCGGGCGCTAAACCATCAGGCCCACCAATCAACAAACAGTAATTCGTTCCACTCATTTTCCAGTGCGAAAGGTTCTGGGCAAGTTGTTCAGTACTCCAAGGCTTGCCTTGGACGTCAAGCGCTATAACTTGTTCACCTTTGCCAATTGACGCCAACATGGACTCACCTTCTTTTTCCATGGCCTTAGCGATATCTGTATTTTTGGTGCGTTGCGCGAGCGGCAACTCAATCAGATCCACCAGACACTCGCGCGGCATTCGCTTGGCATACTCGGCATACCCCTGCTCGACCCAATCAGGCATCTTGGTGCCCACGGCGATGATGCGAATACGCATTCAACCTAACTCTCTATCGCTGGCGATCTTATAGTTCACGATTCAAGGGGTCGAACACCGGTTTAACACGCGGCGATTCCTCACGATTAAGCGGAATTTTTGACCATAGCTTTTCGAGCTCGTAATAATCGCGAGTTTCTTTCTGCATAACGTGAACGACTGTATCGCCAAAATCGACCAGCACCCAATCGCCTGTCTCTAAACCTTCAACACCTAAGGCGCGAAAGCCTTGCTGTTTGGTTTCCAAAACCATGTTTTCCGCGAGCGAGCGCGAGTGGCGATTAGACGTAGCGCTGCAGATAATCATCGTGTCCATAACATCAGTCAACTCATGTACATCGAGCGTAACAATTTCTTTACCCTTGAGGTTTTCCAGAGCAGTCATAATGGCTTTGTTTAAATCCGACATTCATTTACCTATTGGTTATTAATTTACTGAATTAGTTTACTTTGTTTTAGGTTGTTTACATTGAGTGCGGATCTTCGAACAGCCCAGTGCCGGCGAAAAAATCCGACTCACTCTTTAATGATATAAATTCTGCGCTTGGATAAATTGCAACACCGTTTCCGGAACTAAAAACTGCGCAGACTCACCCATGTGGATAAGCCCGCGAATTTCACTAGCGGAAATAGGCAACAAACGCAGCGTTTGCAGGACAATCGAACCACCCGCCTCGCGATGTAAACTTTCACTATCTTGTACGTTAGCGTCCAAGAATTTAGCAACATCATCATTTCTCGGCTTATCCCAGCCGGGAC
>JAYWHF010000731.1:0-5583 GCA_043777855.1 Gammaproteobacteria bacterium
AGTGGTTTTGGCATGAGGCCTCCGATGAATTAGGGAGGCTGAATTTTGGTGGGTATTGGGTGAATTGGCTAGAGGGTGGTTTGTTGATCGCTTACAAATAGTGGCTGAGTCTGTGGTATCACCAAAAATGAAATTGGGTATTGCTATCTCCAGTTTCCCTCTAAAAAAATCAAGCACCTTCTTTTCATTGTGAATTTTCTTACGATCTGTGTCTGTTTTTGGCAGCTTGACTATATAAGCATTATTCACTTCCGCAACATAAGAGCCCTGCGTTCCCGACATGCACTTAATAGCAAACAAGGGTTCAAGCGGAAATGCTTTTTTGAATGATTCGCTAATTCTCTGTTCGATACTATTTTCTGTAGAGGGAGATGCATGAATTATCTTCTCGCTACAGATATACATTTCCCTTGCGCTATAGGTTGGATCGTCATTTGACTCAAGTGAAAGCGGCTTTACGTTGCTATAAATAGATTGTATAAATTCAACTTGCTCTTTGCGCTGCGCATCTGAACCATGCGCTTCAAACAACATGGTTTGGGATATTTCGGTGCAAAAGCGAAATGCATTCTTCCAGTTTTTCACCCATAGCGAGATGTTAAGAAAAAAGCAAATGTCGACCGATTCACCCAACAAAAAACTACTTATTAATGATAGGTCTTCTTTGTCTAAATCAAAACAATAGAAATGTAAGTTGTCGAAACCTTTAGCTGCCTTTAGTGCATTTGCTGCATTAATGCATTTCGAGTTGAAGTCGATGCCCACGCCATAACTGATTTTGGATGATAAGCATTGAAGTAGCCCCCCATTAGAGCAACCAACATCTAATACGCGTTTACCGCTAAAGTCATAATCAACTTTTGCTAAGCGCATTTGCGGATCTCGTTGCCCCTTAAATTCTTCGCCGTCAATATTAACTGAATGATAGCCAGCCAATAAACCTCGGTCGTTATACCATTGTTTATTGGTTTTGGTTTCATCAAGCAAGCGCAAAATAGCATTTGTTTTTAACGTGCGTTCCATAAAATTCTCTAAATGTGTTTATCTTTCTCTAATACTTTCTTGTTTATACTTCAACAAAGGCGCAAGGAAAAACTCAATCACTCTGCGTTTATCCGTTTTCACTTCTGCGGTCACTGCCATGCCCGGTATTAATTTCACGGTTTTGTTTTCAACATTAATGCTGTTCTTGTGCATTTTTAAATGCATGGCGTACACGAGGCCGAGCTTTTCATCAATAATGGCATCGTCCGAAATATTCGTAACGGTGGCATCAATCAAACCGTATTTGGTAAATGGAAAGGTATGGATTTTTATTTCAGCAGACATATCTTTTTGTACAAATCCGATGTCGTTATTGCCGAGTAAGACTTCTACTTCCAGCGATTCTTCTTCAGGCACTACGGACATTAATTTTTGTGCTTCGGTGACTATGCCGCCGATGGTGCTAATCGCGAGTTCTTGCACATAACCATTCACGGGTGAATAGAGCATTTGCTTTGCATTCACGTCAGTGGCTTTAATTAACTCTTCGCGCAGGGCAGCAACTTTGTTGGTGTTTTCGGTAATGACATTGAGTATTTTATTGAACGTGTCCGCCTTGAGTGCGTTGATTTGTTGTCTGGCTTCGTGAATGGCGGCTTCAAGCTGGTTTTGCCGTTGTTGTTCGGCTGCTAAATTTTGTACGTTTTCAATCCGTGCTTGTTCAACTTCCATGTACTGAATTTCAGCGGCCATTTTCTTTTTGAACAGGCTTTCCATTCCCTGCGCACGTTTCGTTACCATGGGCAGCGTTTGTTGTAATTTTTTAATGTTTTCTAAACTGTAAGATTTTTCAGCTTCGGCTTTTTGTTGCGAGCTTTGTAAACCACCGAGTTGCGCTTGGTATTGTTGCCATTGTTGCCACGCCATTTGCTGGCGCAGGGTATTTTCTGAATCACGGAGCTTAGTGGTGTCGGTAAGGTTCAAGTGAATTTGCGCGGCGCTACGGAGAGAGACTTTGGGTGTAGTGAGTAGCGTGTGTAGTGCTTCGGCAACGGCGAGATCGAGAATGCTGGTGTGTAATTCTTTTTCCATGCGTGATTGATCTGCTGCCGTGCTGGTGCGATCTAGCTCGACCAGTATTTGCCCCTGTTTCACGTATTGGCCTTCTTTTACATGTATCGCTTTTACAAAACCTTTCGCCAGTGGCTGAACAATTTTCACGCGCCCGCTAGGAATAATTTTTCCTTCCGCGCTCGCCACTATATCCACACGGCCAAAACAAGACCATGCAATAGCGATTGCAAATAAACTGATTAAGCTAAGGCCCAGCCAACGCGATAATGGATGTGGTGGCGTCTCCTGAATTTCTAATGCGGCCGGTAAAAATTCTGCCAGCGTGTGTTGCTTTGACGCATCGCCCAAGTTAGCGCGGTCACGCCATGCATTGATCAACATATCAAGCCAGTTTCTCATGATGCATTTCCTTCGTTGTCGGGCAGGTCTTTTTTGGAAGGAGCCGCTTGTGTTCCCATCGTAAATAGAGGTTTGGTACTGGTACTGGATTGTGTGACGACCACACCTTTTGTTGATGCGGTTTTTAATACCGGTGTATGGTTTTGATAGCCGTGCAATTGTGCGTAATAACCTTGGGCGGCTAATAAATTATCGTGAGTACCTTGTTCCAGAATCTGGCCTTTACTCATGACAATAATGCGATCACAAATACGCACTGTGCTGAGGCGATGGGCAATAATAAAGACGGTGCGGCCTTGGCAAATTTCAGCCATGTTGTCTTGAATGATGCGCTCAGATTCGTAATCTAATGCGCTGGTGGCCTCATCAAAAATTAGAATGCGCGGATTGGTTAAGAGTGCGCGGGCGATGGCTAAACGTTGGCGCTGGCCGCCGGATAAATTACACCCTTGCTCACCGACTTGGCTGTCGTAGCCTTCGGGTAAATCAATAATAAATTCGTGCGCACCGGCGAGGTTTGCCACGCGCACTATATCTTCCATACTCGCGGCGGGATTAATCAGTGCAATATTTTCACGCACAGTTTGGCTGAAGAGAAAATTTTCTTGCAAGACAACACCGATATTGCGGCGCAGCCAGGTGGTATCGACCATGGATAAATCCACACCGTCAACCAATACGCGACCAGACTCAGGTACGTATAAACGCTGCACTAATTTTGTGAGAGTACTTTTGCCGGAACCAGAGCGGCCGACAATACCAATAACTTCGCCTGCTTTAACTTGTAAATTGAAATCATCAAGAATCGAGGGGCTATCTAAGCGGTAGCGAAAGCGAACATGCTCAAATTCAACACGGCCTTCAATATTTGGTAGTGTTGAACGATTGGGGTTGTAACCGGGCTCACGCGGTGTATTTAAAATGTCACCCAAGCGTGCTATGGAAATGCCCGCTTGCTGAAAGTCTTGCCAGAGTTGCACGAGTTTTAAAATTGGGCCACTTACCCGTCCTGCTAGCATATTAAACGCGACTAACTGGCCAACAGTTAATTCGCCGTCCATCACCAAGTGGGCGCCCCACCAGATAATCCCCAGTGTCATGAATTTATTAATTAAACTTGCAATCTGGTTGGCAACGTTGCCGAGGTTTTGGCTGCGAAAAGAAGCATTCACATAGTTGGCGAGTTGGTCTTCCCACTTGCGTTGCATTTGCGGTTCTACAGCCATGGCCTTAACGGTTTGTACGCCCGTAATGGCTTCTGTCAAAAAGGCCGTATTGGTAGCGCCGTGTTTAAATTTTTCGTCCAAACGATGACGTAACATCGGCGTAATAAAAATAGAGAGCAGAATATAAAAAGGGATTGTCGCAATCACAATCCAACACAATTGCGGGCTGTAGTACCACATAACGGCGAGAAAAACGAACGTAAAAAATAAATCGATTATTAACGTTAATGCTGAGCCGGTAATAAAATTCCGAATATTGTTGAGTTCATGCACGCGCGCCACACTTTGGCCGACCTGGCGGGCTTCAAAGTAGGCGATGGGCAAGGCCAGCATGTGATTGAACAAACGCGCACCAAGTTCGACATCTACACGATTAGTGGAGTGGGCCATTACATAGTTGCGAATACCGCTAAGCAGCACTTCAAAAATGGAGATGACAAAAAACCCAAAAGCGATCACGTTCAAGGTGCTTAAGCCACGGTGAACTAGCACTTTATCCATGATCACTTGAAAGAAAAGTGGTGTGACTAAGGCAAACAATTGCAAGAAAAAGGAGGCAACAATAATCTCGCCAAAGAGGCGGCGGTATTTCACAAGCGATGGAATAAACCAAGTGATGTCAAATACCTGTTGCAGGCCCTCTTTAAGATTGGTGCGGCGTGTCAGCAGAATTAATTCACCGGTCCAGAGTTGTTCGAATGCCGCTAAGTCGATTATTTGAGGTGAGGTTTCGCGCAAATCGTGAATTAATAATTTATCTATGGCCACAGACGTCGGGCCACTAGATTCGGACTGTGCGATTTTTGCGAGAATGATAAATTCACCAGAAACTGTTTTCACAATCGCAGGTAGTGGAGCTTTGTGTAGGGTTGAGGTCGTAAGGCTAACTTGTTTTGCTTTAAGCGTTAAGGCTTTGGCAGCACGTAAAATGGATGTAGTGCCGAAGGCTTCGCCCGGAACGCCAAATTGATGCGTTAGTTGCGCTTCATCTACAGGGAGTTGGTGAAATTGTGCGATTGTGCCGAGGCACTTAAGTCCAGTGTCCATGTATTCCCTGAGTATTTGAGTATTTGTGCTTTCAGTTTACGTTGTCAATTGCGGCAGCATGCTACAGGAGGCCCTATCGACGAGCAACAAAAAATGGGCTTTTAAGTGACCGTGGTGCGCTTGTATGACCTTGGGGTTGTCGTCAAGTACGGCTCTCTTCGATGTTTAATTAGTCGCCCTAGGTATCTTCGCGTACTCTGCATCGTAAATTTCGCGAGTATCAAAACCAATAAAATCGTGCTTGGTAAATAGCCCTAGGGTGATGATCCCGAACCAGTTGTTGTATTTGTTTTCTGCCGCGTAATCATAATCAAATTTGCCATTTTTGTTCAGCGCGGGAAAGTCTGGATAGTTTAGCCGAAGGATGTTGAGCATTTCATCGGCGTGATCTTGCATGCCTAACAGATGATAACCCTGTACCATGACGGCCAGCGAATCGGGGATGGCTGGCGTTTTCGGGTAATTCTCCAATACGTAGCGACCGCGGCTCACGGCAGCGACATAGGCACCACGTTTGAAGTAGTAATTGGCAACGTGAATTTCGTAACGGGCCAGTAGGTTACGCAAAAACAGCATGCGCTTTTTTGCATCAGCGGCGTAAGGGCTGTCGGGAAAACGGCTGAGCAATTGAGTGAAGTTACCTAATGATTCACGTGCGGCACCGGGGTCGCGTTGGGTCATATCCGCTGGCATGACGCGCTCAAACATGCCTTTATCTTTGGTGAATGAGCTCATGCCGAGCATGTAGTGCGCGTAGTCTACGTTGCGATGCTGCGGGTGTAGGCGAATAAAACGATTGGCTGTTGCGATGGCTTCATCGGCTTTTTGAGAGCTGAAATAGGCGTAAATAAGC
>JAYWHF010000732.1:0-2013 GCA_043777855.1 Gammaproteobacteria bacterium
ACCTGCAATGCCCTTGACTGTAATTCCGCTACCAAACGAAGTGCTGCCGGTGAGCTTTGTTGTTGCATGCTGGCGGGGCGAAACAATACATAAAGACCAAGGCCTTCCGCGGTAGCCAATAAACATTTGCGCAGATCTGTGTAGCTGAGCGCTTGCTGCGGCTGCCAAGCTAATACCGCATCGCAAGCCTCGGCCCGAGTCAACTCAAAGAAGCTAAACAGAAAATCCGCCTTACTCGTGGTATGCACAATTAATACACGTTCAAGGTCAAGACCCAGTTGAATTAATGCCTGATTAAAAGGTGTAGCAGGTGGGTTGAGCAACACGATATAACCACCAGATGTGTTCAACAATGCGGGGGCTAGCAACAGCCATTCACTGTGGCTGAGGTTAGGCTGGCACACCTCAATTAAGCGACCCAGAGGCCAACCCTGCGAGAGTAGCTCGGCATTTAGCGTTGGATAACCGCTATCTAGAACCGCTTGCGCTATGGATTGCCGAGAATGACCGCGCCATATATCGCCACGCTCCAGTATCTGCGCGAGGTCGGCGGGAATAAAACGGTTGGGCGGTATGGAATTCATAGCGAGAATACTTTACTGTATCGATGTACAGTATAATCCTAACAACCGGCTTGCAGTCAAGGCCGGCGCCGGCGAACGACATATCTTTATAGATTAACGACATATCTCATTAGATTCAAAGACACATCCATCGAGATTATTGGTGCTCCTCCCGAGGCTTTGAAAGCAGGTTGGATAGAATTGTCGTGGGGTGCTTGGCAGTCATGTTGCGCCGTCAGCGAGCTCTGTTGAACGCGCCAAACTCCGCCAACAGCCACACATTAGGATCCAACACCACCGACGCTGGCTCAACATCCGATGCAAACACAGCCGTTGTATCTCTTCCAGTCACGTGCATCTGCAGGACTCGTGACGGCGAACCTCCGGCTTGAGAAATGCCTATATCCAGAGAAAAACGATACAGCTCAGCCGCTTGCGTCTGCTTAACTGTGACCACAATCTGCTTGGCCAACGCATCGTAACGCCAGCTGCCCCCAATGGACGGCACACCACTGCGGTTCAACCACTGGCGGAAAAACCACGATAGATCTTGCCCCGATACCTGCTCCATGACACGGCGAAAATCATCGGTAGAAGCAAGCCCGTTCAGGTGACTTTTGTAGTACTGCCGTATCCCTCGCCAGAAGGTCTCAGTACCAACCAGTTTACGCAACATGTGCAGCGTCCAAGCACCCTTCTCATACACCAGCGGATTGAGCGGGCTTTGGGCGGATTCATTAAGGTTGAAATGTACCACGGGCGTGTTCGGTTGTTCCTTCTCAAACTGCAGGACTGTATCGCGACTGCTGCGAACGCCATCGACAAACTTGTCACGGCCATGCGCGTGTTCGAAATAGAGCAACGCGAAATAGGTGGCAAACCCTTCGCTCAACCACACGTCGTTCCAGCTATTTTCGGTGACGGAATTGCCGAACCATTGGTGAGCGGTTTCATGCACGACCGGGCCGTTTCCAGTGGTAATACTTTCCTCGCCATAAAAAATATTGCTCGCGTGTTCAGTGCCGCCGCCTATACCGGCGGCCTCAATGTGCGCGAGTTTTTCGTAAGAATAGGGACCAATCTGCTCCGAGAAAAATTCGAAGGATCCTTTCGCGTCGCGCTCAAGCGCAGCCAATCCCTTCTCAGCATCTTGCGGAAACGCCCAGAACGACAAAGGCACGCCGCGCACAGTGCCGCCCTGTTTTACGATAAAACGGGCCACACCTATGGCATACAACCACGAGGAAATTGGCACCGACTGTTTCCAATGGGTACGGCGCTGCCCAGCCGGGAGATCGAGCTGCTCCATCAGCGCGCCGTTGCCAATCACTTGATAATCAGCCTTGGTGGTAATGATGAATTCACCGGTCGCCTTATCAGCAGGGTGATCAATTATTGGCAGCCACTGCCGCGCGTTGTTGTACCAATTCTCACTAAACGCCGTACGGTC
>JAYWHF010000733.1:0-2012 GCA_043777855.1 Gammaproteobacteria bacterium
TGCGAAGTCTACCAATACTTTTTAGAGCGAGGAGTCAGTGAACACGACAGCTACAGAGTCACTCAGCGGGTATTTCGTGGTGGCACCCTGACCGGCGGCTCAGTGTTTACAAAAGACATCTCCTACGTGAAAGGCTTTGTTGAAAATGTAAACTTTATTCGCAGCGCCATACAAGCGGGAGTTCCAGAAATTATTCCTATGCTATTTGTAGGCAAAGTTACGCTTGATGATCTACCTTTACTTTATGAGCGTTACTTGGAAGGCGTTATTGCCGCGCCTAAATATTTACCGCCCATGTTCCGCGACTTAAATGGGCTTTACGTGTGGTTCGGTTTTTCGAGCAGTATGTCGGTCATGAATATTGGCCGCGTGCAACAACACTTCAGTAAACTGTTTAAAAATATGCCGGCATCGACGCCGCTTTACCCCGGCGCTCACGATGCAGACTAAAATTTAGAAGGCTCTTAGTTAGATGACGTACTACACCGTTGTAATATCTGGCGAGAACATTTTTTTTGAGAATTACGACAGCACTGAGCCTATTATAGGTTTTGTAGCCTGTCGTTTGGTGAAAGCTCGTAGCGACGAACTCGCCGTCGCCATAGGAAAGCGCGACATACTTGTGCATTGGAACCGAAGTTTTAACGCCGACCGGCGCTTGGGTATGCCAACCCTAAAAATTGAGCATGTCGCGCCGTTTAAAGGCTGGATCAAACCCAAAACAAAGCACGATTATTATTGGTTTGGGAATTCCGAACTCAAAAAACAACATGTGGATAAGTTTACTACTACCACTAAAAAACGATTTTGGTAGCGATACTCTCTGCAAGCGAATGCGAGCGACATAAAAAACCAAAAATTAAAAGCAATAACCTTTATCGTCTCGTCTTGCGAGTGACTTTGTGTTGTGCGAAACCAATCTTTACTTCGTCTGCAATAATTGCTGCACCCTTCTCTATAACATCCAGCGCCTGACAGTAAGTTACCCTAATGCACTCTGCGCTGTGTTGCCAATCATCAGCCAAACCAGGGAAAAAATGATGCCCCGAAATAACCAACACGCCTCGTTTTTTTAAACGCTGATAGAGTTCCTCACTTGAAATGGGTAAATCTTTAAACCAAAGCCAGAGAAAAATAGCACCTTCTGGCTTATGAATTCGATAGGGCAAATCGCCCAAATAATATTTAAATGCAGCGACAGCTTGCTGCATTTTCTTACGATAAAAGGGCGCCACTATTTCACGGCTGAGCGTTAATAGCTTTTCGTTCAACAACAAATCGCGCATCAACGCAGGGCCAAAATTACCACTGGCTAAATTTAAAACCGTATTAGCTTTTGCAAAGGCCGTTATAACGTCGGGATTCGCGATGACAATACCCGTTCGCGCGCCCGGCAAACCCAACTTAGACAAACTCAATACTAAAATCGTATTGTTATTCCAGTGCGGCGTAACATCAGCAAATAAAATACCTGGGAAAGGCGTGCCGTATGCGCCGTCGACAATAAGAGGCACACCATTTTCCTGCGCTAAAGTATCAAGGTGGATTAACTCTTCGTCGCTGATGACATTACCCGTTGGGTTGGTTGGGCGAGATACGCACAACGCGCCTGTATGCTGAGTGATTTTTAATTGCGTAAAATCCACATGGTATTTGAAGAATCCATCATCGAGAATTTCAATCGTTGGACGTGTTGCGGTAAAAAAGTTATCACTCAATCCCAAATCGCAGTAACCTAAATATTCAGGTGCGAGCGGAAATTGAATGTGCTTCTTTAAATTGTTTTCACATTCTCCCGCAAACATATTGAACAAGATAAAGAATGCGGACTGGCTGCCGTTTGCAAAGGCTATGTTGTCGCGCGTAATCGGCCAGCCATATGCTTTAGTTAGCATAGCGGCCATAGCATCCAACACATCCCTATCACCTTGCGGAGGTTGATAAACTCCCAAGAGGTGATGCGCCTGCTGCGGGTCGGTCAGCGTCAAAGCCAAGGCATCCGCAAATACAGC
>JAYWHF010000734.1:0-5569 GCA_043777855.1 Gammaproteobacteria bacterium
GCGCAGTATAACAGCCACGCTCTTCTATCTCCAGTTACTGATACCGCCAAAATTTATCGCAACGCAGGTGCAGATATTTTAACGCAGCCAAAACTAAAAATAGCTAAGGCAACAATAAGTAGGTTTACCAAAAATACCTGGTGATACCCATAAATTTCTGCAACACCGGCGACCAATAAGCTGCTAATTGAGCTACCCATGTGCGTCGTATTGGTATAGAGCGCCGAAGCAACCCCGGAGCGACCGGGCAATAATTGCTGAATGATAGATACGCCAAGCCCGGCCAGAATACCGATGAACACTGCATTAAAAATTTGTAGGGCAAAGAGCTGCCAGAGCGCCGTTGCGAAATAGATACTTAAATAGAGACTCAGGGCCGAAAATCCGGCTAATTTAATCATGCTGATAATACTAACTCGGGCCGCATAGTGCCCCGCCAGCAGCATAAACGGAATTTCGAGAAGCGCACTACTTCCCATCACCCAACCCAACCACTCGGTTCCTATCCCTAAATTGTCTTTAAGATGTAACGGCATACTAATTTGATAGGCGTTGTTAGCGGCCCACATCAATGAAAAACCCAGCAGACTTAACCAAAGTGCTCGTTTATGTGTGGAGTTAAGCGGCTGAAGCTCATCGTCATTTACCGTGACGATGTGGCGCGAATGCGAATCAAGCCGCGGCAAAAACTTAATACACGATACGGCAACGACGGCATACATTCCCGCAGCCACCCAGTACATAAATGTAAAACCCAAGAAATGCGCGAGTAAGAAACCGACCGGAGGGCCTGCAACCCAAGCGATTGCAATTTGAGCGCGAACTATTGCATTAAATAGCGGAACCCTGTTGCTGGGAATGTTGTGCTCGGCGTAATCAAGGCTATAAGCCATGACTTGCGAGAAGGCCACCATTGACAGACTAAATAAAAAAACCACCGTTGTTGCCACGACCCAATAGTCGCGTGAATGAGCCAGAAAAGCACAAGCAACAGCACCAACCAAACAACACGCCGCGACGAGCGGACGACGATCTTGCAAGTTATCCGACCAATGACCGATGATGTAATTATAAAATATACTTGCAATAGCGATTCCACCAAAGGGAATGCTGACTAAGAGTGGCCGCACGCCAACTTCTTTTGCCAGAAACATGCTCAGCGTGGGCAGCACTAAGGCTCCCACAAAACCAACCAAGCAAAACAACCCATAAATACCTAAGGCAACCGGACGAAATAATGGTGTCACAAGGCTAACTCAACAAATGAAGTAACTGGATTAAAACAACATACGCTAGAATAGCCGAAAATTTTTCAAGGCTATTGTGCTTTTCATTTCTAAACACAGGGCCCGAAGAAGAAACCTTTTACGAGGAGCTATAAAATGCATTGTATTAGTATTCAAATTCAACCCGAACACATCTCGAACTTTGATCAAAAATCTTTTTTGGCCCATGTAAAAATGATCGGCAGATCGCCTGAGATTGATGATTTTCAAGAAAAAGGTAAACACTATTTACAGTTTAACTTTTTTACCGAGCGCCCATACTCACTGTGGCAAGAATTAACCACAACGCTGTATCAAAACAAAGACTATGGCGGAATTATCGGCCCAGTTTCAATAGTAATTTGTGAAAATGAAGATTCGGACGAAGAGTGTTTATTGCTACATCATTTTGACAAGAATGAAAAAATTGATGCATTAAAATAAATTGTTGCGCTGCTATTCATTGCCGCACCGCTATAAAAAGTAGGCTAGAGAATGTCGATAAACTGGTTTCCAGGACATATGCACAAGGCACGAAAAGAAATTGCCGAGGTCATGCCACAAGTTGATGTGATCATCGAGGTTCTAGACGCGCGTATACCTTTTTCTAGCGAGAACCCATTGGTTCCCTCGCTACGCGGGAATACGCCATGCATAAAATTATTGAACAAAGCCGACCTAGCAGATCCGAGCATTACCGCTCTTTGGGTCGCCGAAATGGAAAAAACTCAAGGCATAAAAGCTCTGCCAGTTAGTCAACAACAACCAGATCAAATCCGTCAACTATTGCGCGTGTGTGAATCACTCTTGCCCGACCGTAATTTGGCGTTGCGCCCTGCCCGGGCCATGATTATGGGAGTTCCTAATGTAGGAAAATCCACCATTATTAACACATTAGCAGGGCGCGTAATTGCGCGCACGGGAAACGAAGCGGGCATTACAAAATCACAGCAGAAAATTAAATTGGACAATGGAATCCTACTCACTGATACGCCAGGATTTTTATGGCCAAAATTATCTCCACCAACCTGCGGTTATCGCTTAGCAATAACCGGCGCAATTAAAGATACCGTATTTGACTACGCTGATATTGCTTTATTTGCCGCCGACTATTTATTGAAAGCCTACCCAAATGCATTAAAAACTCGGTATAAAATCGACGAGCTACCAGAAAGCGACTTAGAACTGCTCGATGCAATCGGCATAAAACGTGGCTGCACGCGAAAAGGTGGAGGCGTAGAAATTCAGAAGGTGTCATCATTATTGATTACAGAGCTGCGCGCCGGATTGCTTGGTGGAATTAGCTTTGAAACGCCAGAAATGACGTTCAAAGAAGACGAAGAATGCACACTATTTGAAGCGAAAAAAGCGGAAGAAAAAGCGGCGTACGATAAAATAAGGCGGCTAAAAACAAAGAAGAATCGACGCTAGCTGACATGCCTCATACGGTTTTAAAGTGAAGAGTATTCTTTATTTGTGCCCTGCTAGTAGTTAATAAAGCAAAGTAAATAATTTACGTTGAAATTCTATTGCCAAAGGATCACCCTTTCCAAGCGATAACAGCAAGTCTGTGAAAGTTTTTCGCGCTTGCCCCTCAAAGGAATTTAGATCATTACGTAACACTGCCAAAAAAAGTTCAAGCGCAGGCCGGTATTGTTGCTCTTGCGAATATTGCAACGCCAATTGATAAGCCGCTTCCATATTACCCGGTTCACGAGCATAGACGTCTTCAAGCTCAATTAACTCTGCCGATTTAGCACCTTGTTTTTTTATCGCTATTTCTGCCAGTAATTGCTCATATTGCTCGTTGTGATCAGTTTTTTTAACGGTGCTGAGTATAGCCTCGGCGCTTTCAATACGATTCATGGCAATCTGACATTCAACAAGAAGAAATGCGATGCTGGCAAGCTGCTTCGACTCCTCAAATGCCTTGCGCAAAAGTGGCAACGCGCTTGCATAATCATTTGCGGACATAAACACCTGCGCCTCAATGAGCGGCTGCTCCCATACTTTTGGCAAGTATTTTTCTAACAGTTCTCGCACCTGAATTTCTGATTGCGCACCCGTGAAACCGTCCACGGGTTGCCCATCTTTTATTATCATTACCGTCGGCAAACTTTGCACACCAAATTGCGACGCAATAACATTCTGCTCATCTGCATTGACTTTCGCGAGCAGAAACGCACCGCCAAATTGCGTTGCCAGCTTTTCTAGAATCGGCATAAGCACCTTGCAGGGTGCGCACCAATCGGCCCAAAAATCAATCATTACCGGGCGATTAAACGATTCATCAATCAATAGCCCCTGAGCATTTTCTAAGGTGATATCAACAATAGTTTCCACGGCTTACTCCATTTCTCGTAAAGTTACAGCGACATTTTCGGTAGCACTAGAAACATAAGCAATTGCTTCTGTAATGGTGACTGTTAAATTCATAGTCTTATCGGCCAGCCGACACAGCTGGAGCAATTCGTCTGCCGCAAAATAATGAATGTCGACTTTGGGCAGCGCATGAATGGCGGCGGCGTTGGTTTTCCACCAAACGTCCATACCTCGGCCATAACTAAATACTTTTACCGAGACTGACTGGCTGGATGCTTTCTTCAGGCGATCAGAGGCAGGCTGCCCTACTTCTATCCACTCTAAAATGCGCCCATCGTCATGCTTAATCCAAAGCTCTGGGTCCTCCGCTGAAGATAATCCACGGGCAAAACTTAAATTTTCCGCAGCGCGATAACAAAAGGCTAGAATACGCACCATCATCCGCTCGATGGTTTCCGATGGGTGTAAAGCAATTGTTACGTTGTAATTGCTGTAAAGATTGCGATCCATATCTGACAGTGTCAGATTAAGTTTATGAATAGTCGGCTTTTCTGCCACAATTTTTCTCACTTATTAAATTGATAATTTCTAAATACAACACATGGCCGATACATCGTTTGAAATACCACAAAAATTTGAACTCACTGTAACAAAACCTGAGCAATCAGCGCTGGATTTGTTAGCTGAAGGCACTGGGCTTTCCAAGCAGCGCCTTAAGGATGCGATGAACAAAGGTGCTGTTTGGTGGACCCTAAAAGGCAAGACTCTGCGCATGCGGCGCGCAACAAAAGTATTGCATAAAGGATCAAAGATCCAACTTTTCTTTGACGAGCAAGTGCTTAGCCGAAAACCCGAAGCGGCTACATTAATTTACGATGCTGGTCGATACAGCGTCTGGTTTAAACCTGCTGGTATGTTGTCGCAGGGTTCTCAATGGGGCGATCACTGCAGCATTTTACGTTGGGTTGAGGTCAATGGCCAATATAATCAAGAACAAAAGACGCAAGCCCCAACAAGCCGAGAATGCTTTTTAGTGCATAGATTAGATGCGGATGCGCAAGGCTTAATAATAATTGCTCACGACAGTCAAAGCGCTGGAAAGTTATCATCTTTATTTCAAAGCCGCGACATCAAAAAATATTATCAAGCGTGGGTGGTCAATGAATGCGCGATACCCGAAGGAGACTTTACGTTAACTCAGGCACTTGATGGAAAATCGGCAGTAACTCACTTAAAAAAAATTGGCGCAATGGATAATAGAGCGCTGTTAGAGGTGACCCTTGAAACCGGCAGAAAACATCAAATACGACGTCATCTAGCAGCAATTGGCCACCCAATTGTGGGCGACAAAATCTATGGCGATAAAGCTAATACCGGGCTGCAATTGTTAGCCTACCGGCTAGAATTTGTGTGCCCATTTGGCGGCAAAGATCTAGCAATTGAATTAGATAAATCGTTTCAGTTTGTGTTGTGAAACTAAAAAAACCAATCGACTAGAAAATTTTAAACACGGCTTCACTGAGCAAAGCCATGTTAACAAATGATTTTAACTTCATTCAGGCCGCATATGCGGAAACAACAATACATCGCGTATTGAAGGCGCATTGGCAAACAACATTACCAACCGATCAATACCTATACCCTCACCTGCAGTAGGTGGTAAACCATACTCCAACGCCCTGATAAAATCGGCATCGTAATGCATGGCTTCATCATCACCGTCATCTTTTTCGCGCACTTGTTGCATGAAACGTTCTGCTTGATCTTCGGCATCGTTTAGTTCGGAGAAACCATTTGCCAGCTCGCGGCCGCCGATAAAAAATTCAAAGCGATCAGTAACCGCTGGATTATCATCATTACGACGTGCGAGCGGAGAAACTTCGATAGGATACTCAGTGATGAAAGTAGGTTGATCTAATTTGTGCTCAACGGTTTCTTCAAAAATTTCAATGTGGATCTTTCCCAAACCGTAGGAATCTTTG
>JAYWHF010000735.1:0-2004 GCA_043777855.1 Gammaproteobacteria bacterium
TGCAATGGTAATTTGGGAAGTTTTTTGCCTTACTGCGCGCGCATATTTATTTTTAGAAATTGGCTCTAACAGCTTGACAAAGGTGTCTGGATGTGAAAAAAATTTCACACCCTTAACGCCTCTTTTACATACCAGCCATGCTCACAAGAGTCCCCCTAAACTTTCCTACCGATACCGTCTTACAACACTGGTTTGCTCCCATGCAGCGTGCATTGGAGCGCACGCGATATAACGACGCCACACGGTCGGCGCTGCCGACCGCATCGTTTATTTTATCGGGCTGCTTGCGCCAACTATTGGCCACGCCGTCGTTACGTGAGTTCGTGCAAACCCTGTTTCATCTTGACACCAATCAATCTCTGACGCCCGTGGCGCGCTCTACGTGGTCTGATGCGCTGGCTTGCCCTCAGCGCTGCGCGGTATTGCAGCAAGCGAGCGCTAAGCTGGTAGCACACGCCCAACATGTGTTGCCCGACAGGTTGGCTTATTTGGATGAATATCTGAACCAGAGAGCGGTTATTGCCACCGATGCGACTTATCTGAGCGAATCGGCGCACTACCAAGCCAAATATCCTATGGCTGGCGGCACCGATAATCAAAAGGGGCATATGGTGCTTTCGCACTTTGATGTGCGTAAAGGCATTCCCTTGGGCGCTACAGTGCAAACCCAATCGATGGGCGAGATGTTGGTGCTCAAACAAGTAGCCCAATCCCTGCCCCAGACCAACCCGTTGAGTACCAAGAGTGCTGTTCACCTGATTGATCGTGCCTTCATTGACGGTAGATTTTGGGATGAACGATGGCACAAGTATGGCAGCACCGTTATTACCAGGCTCAAGTCGAGCATGATATATACCGTGCAGCACGACAATCCGATTCCATCAGACACGCTCAGTGAGGGGGTAATCTCGGATCAGCAGGTGCAGTTGAAATGCTCAAAATATCCGTGGCGCTTGATTCACTTTTGTAGTCCAAGCGGCGAGCGCTACCAGTACATTACCAATGATCTTTCGCTGCCGGCTGGGATTGTGGCCTTCTTGTATCATCGACGCTGGGATAAGGAAAAATATTATGATTGTTTTAAGAACTGTCTGGCTGGTGGGAAAGCGTGGGGCAAGCGTAATGCAGCCATTGAGCAACAAACATTGATGGGCATCGTCACGGTAGTGCTGACAAGGTTATTCATGCAGGCGCGGGCAGACCAATTAGGGCGCGAAACGCCAGACAGTACGCAAAGCCGCAAGCATGATGCCAAGCAAGCGCTTTATAAGCGATCTGCCTTTGGCGTGAGCTTGCGTGCAGCATGGACTGAGCTGTCACAAATCACGCGTCAGTGCTGGAGGTTCTTAAAAAACTGTTTTAACCAACGCCACGCGCCAGCACTCTATAGACGGCAACTGGCCCCCATTCTCAAAGGGTACCTATGATATCGACCGGACACCGATACCAAATGGGTGAGAGCGCTACGAAGGTGATTGCACAATTTTGATCCTCCGTAGCGGCATTACGCCTCCTTGCAGGGTGAAGCCTGCAGCGTCGTGGCACCCTGCTACAAAGGCTTCTTTGAAGTATTTACGAAGTAAATACTTCATGGTCCCTTGGGACAAAATCGCATACTCATATTCGTCCAACTGCCGTTTCTAGGATAATCCACTGAATAAATAGGCTGTAGACACCCAAAATTAGGGTATCTACAACCTATTTATCTAGCTAAAATTTTGTGCTTTACAATTTGCAAAGCATCCATGCTACCCAACGCTATCAACGAAACCCGCACAACACAGACAAAACACCGGCAAAACGCAGACACAACACAAACACAACACTTTAAGTGCGCAAGCGCGATGATGGCGGCGGTTTCTTGTCGGCGCGTCGCAGATGTGCCATCATTTGCGCTTGTAAACGCTTGTTTGAATTTATTCTGACCATTAAGGCGAAATTATTCATCAACTTAAGTGTAAGTAACTGTTTTAATTAGGTTTTTAGCCAAAATTTTACCGGCTA
>JAYWHF010000736.1:0-2003 GCA_043777855.1 Gammaproteobacteria bacterium
AAATTTTGGTTGGCGACGGGAAACGGGCTTGTGCATTTTGATCCAGAAACCCAAGCGGTAACGCGCTATGTTAACGACCCTAAAGATCGCTACAGCCTCGGCGGAAATGACATCTGGAAACTTCTTTTAGATTCACAGGGCGTTTTATGGATTGCGTCCGACGGTGGTGGCGTTTCTATTTTTGATCGCGACAAAAAGCGTTTTATTAGTCATCAATTTGAAGCGGGCCGCGCAGGCTCAATTAACTCAAATCAAGTACGCACGGTTTTCGAAGACAAGAGCGGCGATATTTGGGTGGGAAACTACCCCGTTGGCATTAACTTTTTTGATCGATCAAGCGCACCTATCACATCTTACGCGCGCGACATTTCTAATCCTAACAGCTTAAGTCACAACACCGTGTTATCGGTCCAGGAAGATAAGGACGGAAATTTATGGTTAGGTACTGATGGCGGCGGTTTGAATTTTTTGAATCGTGAAACCGGTGACTTCACCATTTTCAAAAGTGACCCTAATGACCCAACAACCATACCCGGTAACGCCGTTCTTTCAACCTACATAGATTCCTATGGTTTGATTTGGACGGGCGTATGGGGCGGTGGCTTCGCAAGCTACAACCCGGCTGATAAAAAATTTACGCGCTACCCCTATGACAAGCAGCGCAAAAACACGGAGCGAGTCAGCACATCAACCCGGTTAAATAGCGCGCCGGTTTGGTCCATTCGCGAGGATGCGAATCACGATATGTGGATTACAACTCACTCAGGCGGCATCAGTAAATTCGATCGCGAAACCCAATTGTTTACCCATTACACTCATATTGAAGGCGATGCTGAATCAATTACGGGCGATCTCGCTTGGACAACGTTCGAAGATTCTAAGGGAAATTTTTGGGTGGGAACCAGTTCTGGTTTAAATCTATTGAATCGCGAAAAAGGTAGCTTTACCCGCTTTGTTGCCGACCCAACAGACCCCGCAAGCCTGAGCAATCCATCGGTGCTGGTGGTATTCGAAGACAGTAAAAAGAGACTTTGGGCCGGCACAGATGCAGGGCTGAATTTATTTAATCCTGACACCAAGAAATTTACCAGCTACAGCAAAAAAGATGGGCTGATAGATGACACTATTCGAAATATTCTGGAAGATCCCAACGGAAATTTATGGCTAAGCACCAACAATGGCTTTGCTTCATTTAATCCTGAAACAAAATTGATTAAAAATTACAATCGTGTCAGCGGACGTTTGGTTGGTGGCTTTCAAACGCGCTCTGGCCTAATCAGCCGGCGCGGCGAAGTTATCTTTGGTGGCGTGAATGGTTTACGTATCTTTAAACCCGAAGAGCTCGCTGAAAATAAAAGTGTACCGCCCATAGCCTTGACCGATTTTAAAATATTTGCGGATTCCGTTGTTGTGGATGCACCAGATGGTATTTTAAAGGCCGCCATCAATCACACAGAGTCATTGGCGCTTGACTATAAAAAATCCATGTTTGTGGTTGGATTTTCCGCATTAAATTTTAGAGATTCCGCTAAGAATAAGTATTCCTATAAACTGGAAGGTTTTGATACAGATTGGTTAGATGCCGGCAGCCAACGCACAGCAAAATACACTAACCTAAATGCTGGAAAATATGTCTTTAAAGTCAAAGGCAGTAACAACGACGGCGTTTGGAATGAGGTAGGGAAATCCTTCACTATCGTTCAATTACCTCCACCCTGGAAAACCTGGTGGGCATACACGCTCTATGCGCTCGCCGTAATTGCATTGATTCTATGGTTTGTCTATTCGCAACGAAGAAAGCGGGCGCTCGTCGAGGAGCAAAATAGGATTTTGGAAATTAAAGTCAGCGAACGCACAGCGGAAGTCAGAGAAAAAAGTAAAGATATACAGGCCATGCTAAGCAACATACCTCAAGGCCTCTTTACCGTGCAGGATGATGGAAAAATTCACCCGGAATATTCACTTTACTTACAAACTATTTTTGAAACGACAGACATTGCCGG
>JAYWHF010000737.1:0-5536 GCA_043777855.1 Gammaproteobacteria bacterium
GTCACCCAAAACAGAAGCTGGAACAACAAGCACAGCGACTAGATACCCTAGAGCTGCGATTAAAAAATATCGTTCTAAAAACACTAACAGCCTATCAACACCGCGTAAATAATTTGGTTATTCGCCAAAAGCCTTTGCACCCGGAAGTACGCGTAAACCAGTTAAAGGCGCGGCTAGAACACGCACAGCGAAATCTTAACAAAGCGCAACAAGGAATACTCACCCAAAAGCAGCAACACTTTAATGCTGCCGTACGCATGCTCAACACACTGAGCCCGCTAAAAACTCTCGATCGCGGCTACGCACTCGTTACCAAGATTGGTTCGCAAATTCCTATTACTAGTGGCAAACAAATTAAGGTCGGTGACACATTAAATACACGACTAGCCGAGGGTGAGTTTGTCTGCAAGGTAGAAACTGTCATTAGCTAGTTAAAAATAATCGGATTCCCCGAAGGAAATCCGATTATTTTATCTAGGCTTTTCCACCACAGTCACCGCAGCAATTGTCTTCATTTTTTATTGCCTGAGTACCACCGAGATCAACAACTACAGTTGTACAACCAATATATAACAAACCTTTTACGACCTGCCAACTCACAGCCAAAGCACCCGCCATGAAAACCAAGTCGCCAAGGGTGCGGACCCAACGCAAAGTCTGCAACAAATCCTGCTGCATAAAAGCTTCGCTGCGTGCGTACCATAAGCCCTGAGAAACGCTGGCATAAAATTGAATCAAACCAATTGGCAGCAAACTAGTAAACAGCATCAAAGCTAAACCGCCGTTGAGCCCCCAGAAGCCTACTTTCATTAAGCCTTCGCTGAACACTATTTGCGGACGTAGGTAACGCAACACCAGTAAGGTAAAGCCCAACGCAAGAAAACCATAGACACCGAATAGAGCCGCATGGGCATGAGTCGCGGTGGTATTAAGGCCCTGAATGTAATACAGCGCTACAGGAGGATTAATCATAAAACCAAATACACCTGCACCGAGCATGTTCCAGAAAGCCACGGCAATAAAAAAAGTTAGCGGCCATTTAATATTTTGCATCCACGGCGCACGATTTTTTAATCGCCAATGTTCCCATGCTTCGTGCCCCAACACGACTAAAGGTACAACTTCCAGCGCACTAAATGTTGCACCTACTGCCATCACCGGCGTGGTGGTTCCAGAAAAATATAAATGATGGAAGGTGCCTGGAATACCGCCGAGCATAAACAAGGACGCAGAACCTAGACTAGCGCTGGTGGCGAGCCTGCGCGATACCAAACCCATGCTGCAAAAAATAAAGGCTAGTGCAGTAGTGGCAAATACTTCAAAGAAACCTTCAACCCATAAATGTACAATCCACCAACGCCAATATTCCATCACCGAAAGTGTTGTACGCTCGCCATAGAAGAAACCCGCGCCGTAAAACAAACCTATAGCAGCGACGGAAAAAGTGAGCAGCGCGAGCAAATTTTTGTCGCCAGGTTTATAAAGAGCGGGCACTATGCCGCGCAGCATCAATACCAACCAAAGCACAATACCCGTGAATTTTCCTATCTGCCAAATGCGCCCCAAATCGACATATTCGTAACCCTGGTGACCGAGCCAAAAGTTAAGATTGGCCGGCATAATATGCGCTATAGCTAAAAAATTTCCGGTAAAAGAGCCAACAACAACCGCTATCAGTGCCCAAAATAAAAGATCAACACCAAGCTTTTGGAATTTTGGATCTTTACCGCCGTTAATTATCGGAGCAAGAAATAAACCTGCCGCGAGAAAGCCTGTGGCGATCCAAAAGAGCGCTGCTTGAATATGCCAGGTTCGTGTCAACGAATAAGGGAACCATTGCGAAAGATTAATTCCGTAAAACTTTTGCCCTTCCACCGTGTAATGCGCGGTCAATGCGCCGACAAAGATTTGAAAGCAAAGCAGTGCCACCACCAAAAATAGATATTTTCCCAGCGAGCGCTGAGAGGGTGTCAGTGTCACTAAAGACAGCGGATCTTGCGCTGGAGCTACCGGATCTTGCTCATCGTCTTTGCGTAAAAATGACCAGATCCAAATTAAACCGCCCACGCCTGCAATCAACAAAATAACGCTAACAATTGACCAAACAATATTTTCTGCCGTGGGCTTATTCCCAATAAGCGGTTCATGAGGCCAATTGTTGGTATAGGTAGATTCACCTTCGGGGCGCTCAGTGCTTGCCGCCCACGCAGTCCAGAAGAAAAACTCTGTCAGGCGCGCACGGCGCTCAGGATCTGGCAGGGTATCTTCTTTCATCGCATAACTTTCGCGTGTTTGATGCAGAGCCGGTGCAGCACTGAATAAACTGCTGTAATAATTTGCCGTTTGTTTAATGGCTTTTGCACGACGTTCAGAAATCACCAATGAAGCTGAGGCGGCATCATAGGTATTTGTGCGATAGCTAGTTTTCAACGCATATTGCAAAGCATTCTGTTGCGCCCCATTTAACTCAGCGTATGTTTTGCTAAATTCATCCTGCGCCGCAAATTCCAACCACGCGGTTAACTCGCGGTGCAGCCAATCAGCAGTCCAGTCCGGTGCTTGATATGCACCATGCCCCCAGATAGACCCTAGCTGCATGCCGCCTACAGATTGCCAAGCCGTCTGACCATCGAGGATGCTGTCCCGGGTCATTAGCACCTGGCCGCTTTCATTCACCACTTGCATCGGAATGGGTGGTGCCTTGCGATAAACCTCGCGGCCAAAGTAGCCGAGAATAGAAAAAGTGATGATTAGAATGGCGATCAACAGCCACCACAGCTTGCGGTACTCAGCCATATTGCTTACTCCCAGTTATTAAGTGAAATATGCAAAGCAATTAGCTCGCACAAGATGTATTGTAAATGCATCTTAATAAGATGTAAAATAAATACATGTTATAAATTAAATATTATTCTGCTCCCTGCAGTATTGCGGAGAATAAAGCGCCAAGCCTTAAAATTTTTAAACCAAAGAAATAAACCACGGGAGATGACAATGAGAGTCAAACAGAGGCAAACAATGAACGAACCTATACCGTCACCTATAGTTTTGAGCTTCCCTTTTCGCCTATTTTTTTTATTAACCGCTTTCGCTGCTGTTGCAATGGTCGCAAGCTGGATGAGTTACCTTGTTGGCGGAATTCCCTTACCATTAGGTTGGTCGCCGGTGCATTGGCATAGCCATGAAATGTTGTTTGGTTTTACCAGCGCAGCTATAGCCGGCTTTGTTCTCACCGCCATGTGTAACTGGACTGGCGCTGCACCCTTGCGTGGTTGGGGTTTACTTGCGCTAGCGCTCTTGTGGCTGGCGGGGCGGCTCGCAATGTGGTGTGCGAGTTGGCTACCGGCTGAAGTGGTTGCAGTGGTCGATATGCTGTTCCTGCCGGTGCTTGCACTTTATGCCCTACGAATATTGGCAAAACATGGCAATAAACGTAATCTTGTATTTGTGGGGATACTCTGCCTGCTCGGCCTGGCAAATTTAATGATGCATATCGGGTTTATAACTGGCCAGGCTAAGTGGCTTAACCTCGGTGAGTTGACAGCGTTTAATCTGATCACCCTGATGATGGTTATTATTGGTGGGCGAATTATCCCTACGTTTACTGGAAATTGGTTACGCAACAACGGCGGAGTGACGGAAGCCATAAAATCCTCGATGGCTCTGGATCGCATCCTACTGGTGGTCACGGCTTCACTAATACCGACAGCTTTTGTCACGACACTCCCAGTATTAACAGGAACTATTGCGCTAATTGCTGGTGCTCTTAACGGAGTTCGTTTATGGCGCTGGTCTGGTTGGTTGGCAGCTCGTGAACCCTTGTTGTGGATTCTACATATAGGTTATGGGTGGATTGTACTAGCCTTGATACTTAAAGGGCTTGCGTCCTTTGGTTTATTAGCACCCTCTGTGTGGCAACATGCGCTAGGTGTTGGCGCCATGGCAACCTTGATTCTCGGTGTGATGACCCGCGTTGCCCTCGGGCATACTGGTCGCCCCTTGGCCCTGCCAGCGTTTGCGACTATTATTTATTGCGCCATTACACTCGCCGCTATCAGCCGTGTACTAACCGCACTAGAATTATTGAACCACCGCCTTGGACTCATGCTCGCCGCCACCGGCTGGACACTGGCTTTTGGTCTTTTTATTTTTCTTTATTGGCCGATTCTCACTCACCCGCGAGTAGACGGCCGCCAGGGTTAACGAGGAAGTTGTAGATGTATATCACCCGCTACACCGATTATTCCCTGCGCGTGCTCATGTACCTTGCACTCAAAGGAGAAGAACAATCAACCATTCGCGAGATAGCGGACAGCTACAACATATCCAAGAATCATCTTATGAAAGTTGTTCACGCACTTAGCCTTAAGGGTTATGTGATCGCGCAGAGGGGTAAAAATGGCGGTTTGCGTTTAAGTGGTCACGCAAAAGATATCAACATTGGTAAGCTAATTAGAGACATCGAAAAAGATTCTGCTTTGGTGGAGTGTTTTAATGGCGGTACCGGTTGTATTCTCACACCTGCGTGTCAACTTAAGACCGTACTTGCTATTGCGCTCGAAGCCTTTTTTAAAACTTTGGACAAATATTCTCTGGCGGATTTAGCCCCCAAAAGCCACCAACCGGAGCTGACAAGACTGTTGGGAATTTCCAACTAAAAGACAATTATTTTCACTGGCTAATATTTTAACTCGCATTACAAAGTGAAACCTGTGGATACACCTTAACGTTTTTCTTGCAGAAACATACTCAATGCGCAAAGGCTATTTAATTGTTCTTTTTATCGCGTTGGCGCTGGCATTGCTGGCGACCCTAGTCCTGTGGCAATTCAATCGCACCCTAAGTAACTTGCACATTGAACAACTCGACTACCACATAGAACGAGTGAATTTCCACGAAATACAATTTTCCCATTTTTCGTTTGTGCAGACCACGGAAAACACAGAGGACAGATTAAAGCTACGCGGCCTGCATATTAGGTGGCAATGGCCTAGACCGTTTGGGCAACGCGAGCCGGGAGCAAAACTGCTTTTACCGTCTTTAAAAAATCTAAACCTAGAAGAAGCTTATTTCACGCGAACCTTGATCGGGCAGCCAACATCTACTTCTAATAAGGTGATCTCAGAACCCTTCGATCTACCAAAAACATTCGCAATACCTTCTAGCTTTCCAGAGAGCATTCAAATACAGCGCCTGATAGTAAAATTGCCCACTGAAACAGGCACTATTTCATTGGCTGGGATTGCAGATCTATTGTCAACAACATCCCCCGACGCTTCAACCATGACGGTCAACCTACAGGCGAGCTCTGGTGAAACACTAGATGCCGAGCATCAGTTAGCATTAAAAGCCATCTATACATTTTCGCGAAACGCATTAACCGGCAAACTTTTATTAGCAGCGAAAACATCTACGCCCATAGCCATTCCCAATCTTGGACATTTTTCCGGTGAGGCAGCGATTGATATCGATATCAACGAAGGTAAGTTAGTTCACCATGCATTTTCCAGCGCTGTGAATGCAGATCAACTGAAAA
>JAYWHF010000738.1:0-5523 GCA_043777855.1 Gammaproteobacteria bacterium
CTAAGGCCTGCTCAATGACTTCTCGCACGAGCATGGCGGGTAAAGCGGGGCTATCGAGTTTGTTGGCCAAGTGAAAGCTGAGCGCGGCTTCCAATAGATCGTGATTGAGAATGGTGGCGTACAAGAAACTGGCCAATACCGGCTCTTGCTCGGCGAGCTCGCGCGTTTTGGTTCTAATGGCTTCCCACAGTGAGTCTGTAGGGCTAACCGTGGTGGTGGTGGCGGTGGGTAGGTTGGCGTTCATGGCTGCCCTCAATGCTTCAATAGCGCAGGGTTTTAATAGCGCAGGGTTAAATAGAACAGAGTTTAAAAAGTACAGGTATTTCTGTTGGAATACTGAGTTCAGAAAATAATTAACAGTCACTAAAACCCAGCGTTTACGCAGTCTACTCTATTTATTTCCCGTCTGAAAAACCCTTTGTTTCTGGCGCTGCCAATCGCGGTCTTTCTCGGTCTCGCGTTTGTCATGGTCTTGTTTGCCTTTGGCTAAGGCAATTTCACATTTTACCAAATGCTCTTTCCAATAGAGGGCGGTGGCTACAACGGTATAGCCTTTTTGTTGAGAAGCTTCGCGCAGGCGCGTTAATTCCCGCCGATTCAACAAGAGTTTGCGGGTGCGAGTGGGGTCGGTTACGTAATGGGTACACACGGTTTGCAAGGGGTTGATGTGCGCCCCAAACAGCCAGGCCTCCTCGTCTTTGAAAATCACGTAGCAGTCAGTGAGCTGGGTTTTCCCTGCCCGCAGACTTTTCACTTCCCAACCCAAAAGCACCATTCCTGCTTCAAAGCGGTCTGAAAGCACGTAGTCAAATTTAGCTTTGCGGTTGAGCGCTATGGTAGTGCCATTGGTTTTTTGCGGTTTCTTGGCCATGGATCTATCGTGTCTCCGTTGATCTGATAGGCATTATACGCAGAAAACCTTAGCGGTGAGCCAACTCAATCCCAGACTATTAGAAGATGCTTGTGACCGCCTAGGCTTATGTTGACCCGTTAATCCCGTTACAATTAATGCCGTTTACTCTTGTAGAGACATCTTAGTGAAACGACTTAAACAGCACGCGATTTGGGGGCGGCGCGGCAGCTTTATTTTGGCTGCCACGGGTTCGGCGGTTGGCTTGGGCAATATTTGGAAGTTCCCCTATATCGCCGGTGAGAACGGCGGCGCGGCTTTTGTGCTGCTTTACCTCGCATGCGTCATACTCGTTGGTGTTCCGATCATGATGGCAGAAATCATGTTGGGGCGGCGCGGCCGTGCAAACCCGATCACCACGATGAATAATATTCGTCTGGAAGCAGGCGCTTCGCGTTTTTGGGTTCTTATTGGCTGGCTCGGCGTTGTCGCCGGTTTTTTGATTTTGTCTTACTACACGGTTATCGCCGGTTGGACTTTGGACTATTTTGTTCTGGCAGTGGAAAACAAATTTGCGGGCTTAAATGCGGAAAGCTCCAATAAACTCTTTGATGATCTGCTAGTAGATCGCAGTCGCTTAGTTCAATCGCACACCTTATTTATGGCCATGACGGCGCTGGTGTTGATGTTTGGCGTCAACAAAGGCTTGGAAAACGTTATCCGTTGGACTATGCCCATGTTGTTTGTACTCTTGCTGCTGCTGCTGGGTTATGCCTATACCACCGGCGAGCTGCTCACCAGTGCGCGATTCCTATTTAGTTTCAATGTGGACGATTTGTCTTGGAATGCAACGCTGATCGCTTTGGGCCATGCTTTTTTTACACTGAGCTTGGGAATGGGCGCCATCATGGCTTATGGCGCCTATATGCCAAGTACGGCGGCCATCGGCAAAACCGTGCTTACTGTGGCAGTCTTGGATGTAGTGGTAGCCATAATGACCAGCTTGTTTGTTTTTTCCGTGGTGTTTTCTACCCCGGGGATAGCCGCCAGCCAAGGCCCGGGTTTGCTGTTCGTGACCTTGCCGGTGGCCTTTGGTGCCATGCCCGCCGGGCTTTACATAGGCTCGGCGTTCTTTTTGATGGTGATTTTATCCGCCTGGGTTTCCACCATTTCGCTGTTAGAGCCCGCTGTGGCTTACCTCAATGAGCGGTTCGATTTTCATCGCATCAGCGCGTGCCTGATAGTGGCAGGCGCGGGGTGGCTGTTGGGATTAGGGTCGGTTTTGTCATTTAATGAATGGTCTGATCAAGAGTTGGTTTGGGGTATGAACTTCCGCACCAGCATTGATTTTTTTACGGCTAATGTGCTCTTACCGCTGGGCGGATTCTTAATCGCCATTTTTGTCGGCTGGTTTATGAAGACTGAGACTACGCGACACGAAATGCAGCAGGATTCGCCGCACTTACACCGTGTGTGGCGCTTTGTGCTGCGCTACTTTGCGCCCGTCGCGGTGCTGGTCATTATTGTAAATGGTTTGTATCCCGTGTTAACGCGGGTTATGGGGGAGTAATTCTTGGCGCATTCCGTTAAACGTTCGGCACTGGTGAGCTTTTCGGCAGAGCAAATGTTCGCATTGGTCAATGACATTGAAACCTATCCGCAATACATGGAAGGCTGCGTTGGCGCAAAAATTCTCAAGCGCGAGGGCAATTGGCTCGAAGCGGAGCTCGAGCTGAGTAAAGCCGGAGTTACGCAACGCTTCATTACCCGCAATCACTTAGAGCCACCGGAGCGAATGACCATGGTGTTAGTGGATGGGCCGTTTAAGCGGTTGGAGGGTGCTTGGCAATTCACGCCTTTGGCGGCTGGGGCCTGCAAAGTTAGCTTTGAGTTAGAGTTTGAATTGCAAAATAAGCTAATGGGGTTTGCGGTGGGTAAGTTGTTTGAAGGAGTAGCCGGTAAACAAGTTGAGGCACTGTGTACCCGTGCAGCTCAGGTTTACAAAAGCACGGCGCCATGAAAGACATTGGCGTAAAAAATCACTGGCGTATAAAAATACAGGCGCAAGAAAAACACCGGCGCATAGCACTGCGTATTGATCGCCGTGTTGATTCACATACGCATCTATTTGAACAAACCCGTTCTGTTAGTAACGGATTTTAGTAGCGAGGAATCTATGTCAGATTTTGATTTAATTGCCGTAGAAGTTGCTTACGCCTTGCCCCATCAACAAAAAATCATCGCACTCCTTGTTGAGCCTGGCACTACCGCGCTGCAAGTCGTCCAGCGCTCGGGTATTATCAAACTTTTCCCTGAGATTGACGTGTCAAACCTAAAGCTGGGTATCTTCGGGCAATCACTTGGCACTAAAGGCGAAAGCACGGCGGATAGCCAGGTTGTATATCAAGGGGATAGAGTGGAAATCTATCGCCCGTTGATCTGCGACCCCAAAGAAGCACGCCGCAAACGCGCCGAAAAAAATGCCGAAACAGATTAAGTCGATCGCAACACCAAAACACTGCAACACAAAAATACTACAACACCAAAACACCGAAACCTGCTTAACCTGCTAAATAGCCGTCATTTTCCCCGGTAATTCTCCAGCCCTTGAAAAAAACTGCACTACACTGGTTACAGAGCTTGTTCTCAATAAAGTCAGTTATCGTCGCCCGAGGAAACTGCTAATGGACCTTGGAAATAAACCAATATACAAAGTGTTGCCATGGCTATTGGCCTTGGCGCTCGCCGGTCTATTCCTAATTTTTCTCATGAGTGAGTTGGCCCGCAAGGAACGCCAATGGCAGCACCAATTGATGCAGGAGCAACAGAGTTCGCAAGCATCCGTGTTGGCCAATCAGGACGCGTTGAGCCAGCAAGCCATGTTGTTGGCGCAACTGATGGCACAAGACAAGGCCCTCGTGAGGTTAATTCGTGACGCTTATGGCGCTCAAGAACGAGAAGCTGGACATGATGACAACGAAGCGAGCACACACCTACGCGCGCAAATGGATCTTTTGCTGCAACCCTATTGGCGCAGAATGGCGCCTTCAGGTGTGGCGCAACTGAACATTCATCTGGGCCAGAATGCGACGGTGTTTTTTCGCGCTCAAAGCCCCCATAGGTTTGGTGATAGCGTAGTGGCCTATCGCCCGATGGTCTTGACGGCATTAAGGCAAGGGGCCGCAAAAACGGGTATGGATGTTGGCCGTTTTGGTAGTGGCTATCGCGCGATAGTCCCCCTATTTGCGCAGGATGAGGCTGATGGGCGCAACGCCATAGCCGATATTGAAGTAGGCCTAGGACTTTTGGCGTCCGCCGCTATAGACGGTAACCAAGGTGATCGGGGGCAGGCTGTTTTTCTGCATTTCAGTCAGGCTAAAGATGTTCTTTGGGGCGACTTGAGCGCCGAACTTAACGCAAATTCAGGCAGTGGCTCGGGCGAGTGGATTCTTGAGCGTTTTACCCATTCGTTGATAAAAGACTGGTTAGCGAAAGGGCTGTTATCCGATGCATTGCTCGAGCAGAGCCCGCCCAAAGTGCTTCATGACGCCGGTAAAAGCTACGTGCTGCATCAAGGTCGCCCGAAACAATATTCAGCGCTTCAGGCGCTGGAGCTCTCCCCCAATGTAAGGGTAGTAACCTGGCGAGATGTTACCTCCGATATGGCGGGCTATCTTGCGGAGCGAAGGTCAGCCGTACAACAGTATCTGCTGTGGCTGGTGCTGGCTGAGCTGACACTGCTGGGTGTGTTTTACACGGGCCGCCATCTTCTCTTGAAATTGCGCGACTCCTTTAATCGTGACATGCAGCAGCAACGCCTCGCCAATGACTACGCAAAACAGCGGCTAAGCTTGGCCACACACGGGCGGCGCTGCGGTAGTTGGGAATGGAATATAACGACGAACCGAGCGCGCTTAACCAAAGAGTGGCGAGAGTTGTGCGGCCTACCCGCTAACGACGGCGCCGGCGATATAGACACGGAGGAGTGGCTCGAACGCATCCACCCCAGTGACAAACGCGAAAGCTACGAGCAGATGATTCGCCACATCAAAGGCGAGACGCCTCTGCTCGAAAATGAATATCGCTTGCGCGTGGCAGACGGTAGTTATCGATGGATTTTAACCCGCGGTAAAGTGGTTGAGTGGCATGCTAATGGGCGTGCTCACCTACTTCTTGGAATCTACACTGACATTACTGACCAAAAAAATAATGATGTTATTGTGATTCGCCAAGAGTCGGCGCTGAAAGCTCTAAGTCAAATTGCCTCCAATTCCGCCGTCGATATCAGGGATCAATTACAAAAGTCGTTAGTCATTGGGGCGCGTTATTTTGGTCTGTTGACCGGTACGGTCAGTGCCATCACCGGCCACCAATACCTTATTAAAATGCAGGTCGGCACTGACGATCGCATCGTCGAAAATGTGGCAAATCCATTGTCGAATTATTTGTGTGAACACACGTATTTCAACGAAGACGTTTTTACGTGTGATGATGTTGGTGCCAGCGCATACCGTGCTCACAGAGCGCATCAACAGGGCAAGATTCAAAGCTATATAGGCGCGCCTATTTGGATAAACGGTGAGCTTTATGGAACGCTCAGTTTTGTGTCGTCGAATGTTCGGCATCAGCCGTTTGACGAATTAGATAAAACATTTATCCGTCTTTTTGCGCGT
>JAYWHF010000739.1:0-1990 GCA_043777855.1 Gammaproteobacteria bacterium
TGTTGGCCGCACCTTACAAATGTGGAATCGCTATCGCAAAACCCAGGAATTTAAACAACCCTGGTTGTTAACTTTTTTTGATCAAATACGTTTCTATGAAGTCAGCGGTGGCGAGCTTAAAAAAATACGACGTGATTTTCCCCAGGGTCGCTACTCGATAAAAATCGAAGACAGCAAATTCAGCCTGCAGGAATATGAAAATTTTACTGCTCAGAACGCAAAATCTATCGCTGAATTCACTCAGCGTCGCGAAGAAGCCTTCGCCCACGAATTGGCTCGTTGGCACGCCAACGGTCAATTTAATTACGAACAACCGGAAGTTGCCGACGCAATAGATGCAGTGGATTTTTCAGACGATGCAATACGCGTAGATAGCTCAGTCTCTGGTAGCGTCTGGCAAACCTGCGTTAGCATTGGTCAGAAAGTTATGGCAGGTGATGTTTTATTGGTATTAGAATCTATGAAAATGGAAATTAATATTTCAGCACCCTGTGCTGGTACAGTAGTGCAGATATTGAAAACAGACGGTGTTCGAGTGCAGGCAGGACAAACCTTAGTCGTGCTTGAGTAGAAGTTTGGCACCAATTAGAAAAAGCTCTGCAATGAAGCGGCCTACTTTTTTAAAAAAGAGATTGTTCTCTTAAGAAAATCACAGTTTCAATTACCAAACTGAAAAAAAGTTATGGCCGCTGCACAACACCTAGATCCGCTTCCATGATGTTCTTTAACTCCGCACGTGATTCTCGAGACGTTTGCATGAGTTTGGCTTCATCACCATGTATAGCATACTGTCGGCTCATAAGATCATTATCATAAGCCGCAAAAGTGTCAACTGTTTTGGTGGCAAGCTCATCGGTATCGCCTAAGCCCTTTAACACGCTACGTGCTGTTGCGAGACTCGCAAGAAAGGTTTCACGTTCAATAAGCGTTACGCCAATATCCATAAGTTTAAACGCGTGATTACGGTTTCGCGCGCGCGCATAAATTGGTAACTCAGGAAAATGATTGCGTATGTAAGTCGCGGTTTTAACTGACTCAACCATATCATCTATCGCCAAAACAAAAGCTTTAGCACGGTTTATTCCGGCTGCGTGCAACAGCTCCGGCCGAGACGCATCACCATAGTGAACACTGCTGCCAAACTTACGCACAAAATCCACATGTTCTGGATCCTTTTCTAACACGGTGAACGGAATTTTTCTCGCAACTAATACACGCGACACAATTTGTCCAAAACGACCAAAGCCCGCGATAATTACCGAATTACTGTCTTCAGGTGTGTCAAATAAGCGATCAGAAACCGGTTGAGTGACTAGCTTCTCTAGAGCGTCCTGCAACAGCAGAGCAAAAGGCGCAATCAACATAGAAACAGTTACCACAACTATCCATAAATCATTCACGCGCGCGTCAATTAGATGCAACCCTTCTGCAACACCAAATAGAACAAAAGCAAACTCACCGCCCTGGCACAATGCAAATGCAAGCGAACGACGCGAAAAAGGCGGGCGCTTCGCGAGCCTGGCAACGCCCCATAAGACGACGCCTTTTAAAAACATTAGCGCAAATGCGAGCGCAATTATTTTTAGTGGCTCAGATGCAATTACTTCAAGATTAACACTCATACCCACTGCCATAAAAAACAAGCCCAGCAAAAGCCCTTTAAAAGGCTCTATATCTGCTTCAAGCTCATGACGAAACTCCGAATCAGCCAGTAACACGCCCGCTAAAAATGCGCCTAACGACATAGAGAGATGTACCGCTTCCATCAAGGTAGCCGTGCCAATCACCACAAGCAGGGCCGCCGCCGTAAAAACTTCACGGTTCCCTGACTTTGCGAGCAGCCTTAGAAGAGGACGTAAGAGATAGCGGCCAGAAAGTATCACGGCCATCACGGTGACGAGCGCGAGTACTCCAGGTGTTTCAGTCGGTTTACCAACACCCACTGGCGCCAACAACGGCAAAATGGCGAGTAAAGGAATAACGGCTAAGT
>JAYWHF010000740.1:0-5506 GCA_043777855.1 Gammaproteobacteria bacterium
TAATGGAGGGCGGCAACTCACTACAAATTGCTCGCGCCGCCCATGCGGCAGGCTTTAATAATTTACGTATTTCCGCGTTGCGCAAAGTCGCAATGGGGTTAACCAGCCTCGAAGAGGCTAATCGTGTCACCAAGGATTAACCTATGGCTAGCCTAACAACCCAAAAAACCAAACCAGCTGCCGGTGCAAAACCAAGGCCCAGCGCCGTCTCTAACACTTACACCTACAAGGGCGTTGATAAAAAAGGCGGTAAGATCAGTGGCGAGATTAACAGCACTAGCCCAGCCCTCGCAAAAGCCCAGCTGTTAAAACAAGGTATTTCGGTGAAAACCGTTAGCAAAAAATCCAAGCCGTTGTTTGGTGAGGGTGGCAAGTCAATCAAGCCCGCGGACATAGCCGTTTTTTCTCGCCAAATGGCGACCATGATGAAAGCCGGTGTGCCGCTCGTGCAAGCGTTTGACATTGTTGCTGATGGGCTGGAAAACGCCAATTTACGCAAACTGGTATTAAGCATTCGCGACAGCGTTGCTGCCGGTGGAGGCTTTGCGCCTTCGCTACGCCAACACCCGAAATACTTTGATGACCTTTTTTGCAGCTTGGTGGATGCGGGTGAACAAGCTGGCGCACTGGAAACCATGCTCGAGCGCATTGCCACTTACAAAGAAAAAACTGAGCAACTAAAAGGAAAAATTAAAAAAGCACTTACCTATCCGATAGCAGTTGTCGTTGTAGCCATAGTCGTGACAGGAATTTTACTGGTGAAGGTTGTGCCCCAATTTGCAGAAACATTCAGCAGTTTTGGAGCTCAACTTCCTGCGTTCACCCTATTCGTATTAGGACTTTCAACTCTTGCGCAAAAATGGTGGTGGGCATGCCTTTTAGGTATTGGAGCCGCTGGCTTTGCATTCACACAAATGAAGCAGCGTTCGACGAGTTTTGCATATTTAGTCGATAGATATATGTTGAAACTGCCGATTGTTGGTCAAATTTTGTATCTATCCGTTATGGCAAGGTTTGCTCGAACGTTGTCAACTACCTTTGCCGCCGGCGTTCCTTTAATTGATGCCCTCACCTCTGTGGCTGGCGCCGCCGGCAACCGTATTTATGCCGATGCTATTATTCGAGTTCGCGACGATGTATCTACCGGTATTCAGTTAAACACAGCGCTTAAAGCTCGCCATATGTTTCCAACCCTGTTAATTCAAATGTCAGCCATCGGCGAAGAATCCGGTGCATTGGATGCCATGCTAGACAAAGTGGCAAACTATTACGAAGAAGCCGTAGATAACATGGTCGACAGCTTAACGGCTTTGCTTGAACCTATGATTATGTCTATTCTCGGCATCCTAGTCGGCGGCCTAATGATCGCGATGTATTTACCCATTTTCCAACTCGGCAACGTCATTTAACTATGACAGATCTCTTGATGATGACGGAGCTCTACCCAAACTTTGGTTTAGTTATCGCGGGCATTTTGGGTTTACTGGTAGGAAGTTTTCTCAATGTTGTAATTTATCGGTTGCCTAAAATGCTCGAACGCGAATGGCGTGAGCAGTGCGTAGAGTTTTTAGGTGCCGATCAAGTTTCGGTAACGATTCCGCTCGAAGAGCAAACACCTTTTAATTTAGTTACGCCCAATTCCACTTGCCCAAATTGCGGCCACAAAATTAAGCCTTGGGAAAATCTTCCCGTAGTCAGCTACCTATTTTTGCGCGGCAAATGTTCCGCCTGCAAAAATTCCATTTCATTGCGTTACCCCATTATTGAATTAGTGACTGGCATTCTTTCTGTGATCGCGATTTATACGTTTGGCGCAACCACAACAGGCCTCGCTTGCTTAGTCTTGACGTGGTGTTTAATTGCATTAACCATGATTGATATAGACACACAACTTCTACCCGACAACATTACACTGCCATTGCTCTGGCTAGGTTTAATCGTCAACTATTTTGGTTTATTCACCACGCTCGAGAGCGCATTGCTAGGGGCAATAGCGGGCTATCTATCGCTCTGGTCCATCTACTGGCTGTTCAAATTACTAACCAAAAAAGAAGGTATGGGCTATGGCGATTTTAAATTACTTGGCGCTTTAGGTGCGTGGCTTGGCTGGCAAATGCTACTACAAATTATTTTATTGTCCTCACTTGTCGGTGCCGTTATTGGCATTAGCATGATTTTACTCAAGGGGCGCGATAAAAATATTCCTATTCCTTTCGGTCCCTATTTAGCCATTGCAGGCTGGATTGCATTGATGTGGGGAAAGGACATCAATCACGCCTATTTAATCTTTGCTGTGCCTCACTAGCGCTATGATTATCGGTTTAACGGGCGGAATAGGCAGCGGAAAATCTGAAGTCTCGCGGCGCTTTCAACAGCTGGGCATTACAGTCGTCGATGCGGACGAAATTGCACGGCAAGTGGTTAAACCCAGTAGCGTCGTATTAAAAAATATAGTCGCGTATTTTGGCATTCATCTTCTGAATGCGGAAGGCACACTCAACCGTTCCCTCTTGCGCGACATTATTTTTAATGACCCCGTTAAAAAAAAGTGGTTGGAAGATTTACTTCATCCCATTATTCGCAAAGAAACCATACAGCAATTAGCATTAGCTGCCGCCAAAAGCCCTTACGTTATTTTAGCCTCACCACTGCTTTTAGAAACAACACAATATCAGCTGGTTGATCGCATCTTGGTGGTACATGCCAGCGAAGACTCACAACTCGCTCGTGCAAGTCAACGCGACAAAATGAATCGCGAACAGATCCATAAAATTATAGCAACGCAAATGCCGAGCACTGAACGCTGCGCTAAAGCCGATGATATTATTAATAATCACGGAAAACTTGCAGACCTAGATGACGAAGTCAAAAAATTACATACCTATTATTTAACACTTTCACAGCCAGCGGCAAAAAATGACTGATATCGAACTACTCATTAAAGAAGAGCCCATTAAACTCAACTGCCCCACCTGCAAAAAAATAGTGTTTTGGAACGATAGTTTTCCACACCGCCCGTTTTGCAGCGACCGTTGTCGACTTATTGATTTAGGGGAATGGGCCAGTGAGGGTCACCGCATTGCAGGTGACTCGCTCAACGTAAATACGGAAGAAAATCTAGAGGATTAATTTTATTATAGTGATAGCGTGTAGAACCATCGAGAAAATGCCAAATCATAGGATAGATAATTTGGCAAATTTTACAATGGTAGTGTGGTGCGCCAAGACTGATCACAAATAAATCACGACCCCTTTATTACTCTTGTTGTTTAATATTTTTCCATGACATTGCTTTTTCTCTATGATAATTTGCTGTGGCTGTTATCCTATACATTGAAGACATTTTGGAGTTTCGTGCAAAGGTCTCAACTACTTAAAAAATTAAAGCTAATAGTTACACTTTCATTTAATAGAAACACCTAGCATGTTAAACGGAATAACTGTAAAAATTATTCACAATCAGTTTAATGCCCAGCAATTGTTATGAGTTGCTATATCATCGTGGACCCAATACTCAGTTGTCACATCCAGCTTAGTGACTCCAGTAATGCCAGATCCCCTTAATACCTTGGCATCTACCCCGACGCCCAAGGCTTGCTCACAAATTTTATTGGGACCGAAAAGGGGACAGATTTATTTTCTTTCTGCCGATGGCCTGCCCCTGCTTCGAAACTCCACTCCCTAATTTGTCTTAACGCTGACGATGCGATGAAATATTTGCCATGGTAAGTGCTCCATGATTTGTGCAAAAACCATTTTTCCAGCGTACATAGCTCTGCCCCAACTTTATCAAAAGGCGAGACCATGAAGGGTGGCTAAATGAAAATATATCGTTCAAGTCGGAGTTACGTTAAAAACCGCTGAAAGCCTTGCTCTGCTTGGCTTTCAGCGGTTCGAGTGGGATTTTAACCGGACACTAGTGACTATGTATATCTTAATTATTTGTTCGCTTTCGGCTGTGGTTTCAATCAGTCAATTACATCGCATAACACTTAGAAGTATTTTTCTTCGCTGGACGCAATTGCCTCAAACAGAAAATTAACAACTACTAGAAAGCTATATGTTAAACGCAGGAGCCATTAATTGTTGTTCGCTGCGACTAATGCCAATATTGGCTGCCACTTTTTCCCATTGACTAATGCTTTCTATTACCTCATCTTTTATTTTTCCCGCCGTAGTTTTATTTAGCTGAAAAAATTCGATCACATCCATAACTAGATCGTAGTCCAAACGGTTATCACTATCTGTGATATTTAAATGCAATCCATTTGCGGGTGTTACTGGATTTAAGTCATAGGCAGGCGAAAGAATCCAACCACCCTTATGATAAATAAAACCGTGATTTCGCAAATGATCATCGGTATTAGAAACAGCGATATTGAAAACGATACGACGCCATAACTGCGCCAAATCTTTTTTAGTATTGGAGCCATGTTCAGTTAGAAACTGCGCCAGCTCCAGGTAGCTCGCTTCGTAGTCACCATCATAATAACCGAGCTGTGTCATTGCCGAAGTAAAATGCAATCTACTCGATACTGTACGATCAAATCGCTTTGTTAAAAAAGTGTGGTGATGGCTATTAAATTTTTCGATGCGACAAGGTGCCATTTCTATACCGGCATTAATCGCAAGTTGATAAGCAAGATACTCCCAAGCAGCCATATCGTGATCATCATGTTGGCTTGGAAACTTTGCGATCCATAAATGTTTTTCTTCATCTACTACGCAAGCTTTTGGCCTTGCTCCACCAAGAGAAGAACCTGGGGACATCAGCATAGACAACCACTTTAGATATTCAGGGTCATCACTATCACTTTCTTCAATTTGCTTTGCAGCGTGCTCAAGTTCTCTGAGCGAAGAAATGGGTGATGCAGCTAAGCGTTCATCTTTGTCAAGAAATGCTCCATCTAGCGTTCTTTTAAATCTCAGCGCACCTTGGCGATAAAAATCATGCACACCGAGTAGATAATCCACCTCGTTAAGCACACGTGGTCGGCGATCCTCCTGCCGGGCAATAATAGCCTCCCGACGCTTCATTAATAACCGACCCCAACGATCAGGGCACGAATCCAAAAAAGCCCTGAAGTTATTGGTATCTGCACTATGTTGCTCGCCAGAATAGAGTTCTAAATCCGGATCAATTTTTTGAGCAATCGAAGATTGCAGCCACGCATTGTCGTAACTAAAGCTGAAGTGTTCTTTATTTTTACTAACCGCCGAACGCAAAGTGCCCACTAAGGTAGGTTCAGCAAAGCCTTCCCAGTCGGCAAAGACGTAGATCTCGGTGTTCATTTTATTTACTCATCAATTTGATGTCTTGCAGCTTGCGCCCAAGCTCATCTTCACTAGCTACTTTCGCCAGATCTTCTACCAGCCCAACTACACTGAGAACCGAGACGTAATGCCCTAAGGATACCTTGCCATCACCAGCCTCTATTTTGCGGATAGTAAGGCGGCTTAATCCCGTACGCTCGGAAATCAGCGATTGGGTGTAATGACGGCGCAT
>JAYWHF010000741.1:0-1984 GCA_043777855.1 Gammaproteobacteria bacterium
TTTTGATTCTATTTTATTATCCAGTTTTGTGAATCGACTCAATACCCATTTTAATTTGAATTTAATGCCGACTATTTTATTTGAAGCGACGAATATTCAATTATTTAGTCAATATCTAACAGAAAATCATGCCGAGCAGCTCGCGAAAAAATTGGCGTTAACGGGTGAAGAACAAGCGCAAGTAAAAGTGGCCGCGCCCGTTGAGGCATTGCGAGAACAAGACCCACAAAAAATCAGCACCTTTGCTCAAGGTTTCAAAAAAGCCTATAAGTCCAACGTCGCCTATAGAGATAAAGATGTGGCGATTATCGGCATGAGTTGCCGAATTGCGGGCGCGCGCAACCTCGATGAATTCTGGCAAATGCTCGATCAAGAAAAAGATATGATCAGTGAAATTCCTGAGGACAGATGGAACTGGCGTGACTATCCGGAATGTAGCAAGTGGGGTTCTTTTATTGAGGGCGTTAAAGAATTTGATTCGCTCTTTTTTGGCATCTCGCCCGCAGAAGCCATGTACATGGTTCCCGAACAGCGCCTTATGATGCAATACGTTTGGGAGTGCCTAGACAATGCCGGTTGTGGTGGTGATGACATGAAAGGCACTAACACAGGATTATTTGTGGGTTGCGGCCCCAGTGGTTACACATCCATTCTCAGTAGCATGCCCGTTGAAGCTTATACCGCGACAGGAATGATATCGTCCGTTGGCCCGAATCGTATTAGCTATTTAAAAGATTGGCACGGGCCTAGCAATCCCATTGAAACGGCTTGCAGCAGCGCGTTGGTTGCGGTGCATCGCGCGGTTGAAGCGATTCATGCAGGTCACTGCGATCAAGCCATTGCCGGTGGAATAAATTTATTACTCGCACCCGATGGCTACATTAGTTTTTCTAAAGCGGGCATGCTCGCCGAAGATGGTAGATGCAAAACTTTTTCCAGCAAAGCTAACGGTTATGTTCGTGGTGAAGGTGTAGGCATGTTGATGCTTAAGCCTTTGAAAGCCGCACTACAAGATGGCAATGTTATTCATGCGGTAGTTAAAGGTACGGCAGAAAACCACGGTGGGCGAACGAATTCACTGACGGCACCGAATCCGAAATCTCAAGCTGCCGTTATTAAAAAAGCGATTAGCGATGCAGATATAGATTTTAGTCGCGTTAGCTACATTGAGTGTCATGGTACAGGTACAGAATTGGGTGATCCGGTAGAAATTAAAGGCCTGAAAACAGTTGCTACAGATTTATTAGAAGATAGAGACAATAACCAGCCTTGTAAGCTGGGCAGTATAAAATCCAATATTGGTCACCTTGAATATGCTGCAGGTGCTGTTGGGTTAATTAAAGTTGTTTTGCAAATGCAGCATAAAAAAATTGCGAAGAGTTTACATTGTGACAAGATAAATCCTTATATAGATCTTTCCGGTACGCCTTTTGTCGTGGCGCAGAATGCCAGTGATTGGCATGTTGAGCCAGGCCAAACTCGCATAGCCGGTGTTAGCAGTTTCGGTTTTGGTGGAGTTAATGCACATATTGTTCTGGAAGAATTTCAGGAAACGTCTTCGGCCCAGGAAGAAACTGAAAATGCCGAAGATCAATCACAATTACTGATTATCTCTGCACGCAATGAAGAAAGTTTAATCGACTATGTTGCGCAATTTCCCGATTTTATAAAAACCATGAACAAAAGTCAGGCTACGTTAAAACGTATGGCTTACACCTTGCAAACAGGTCGTTCTGAAATGCAGGAGCGCGTGGTATTTGTTGTCAAATCTATCGATGAATGGGCTGAGCAGCTCGATACATTTTTGCAAGAAAAAGGTAAAGTGTATAATAGAAAAATTTATCGAGGGACTGTTAGAAGTAATACCGCCAATAACCTGGAAATTGGCGATACACAAGCAGGAAGGGATTATATTAAACAGTTAATGGCCACAAATGAATCCGAAAAATTAGCGGAATTGTGGGTAAAGGGAACGAAAATTGAT
>JAYWHF010000742.1:0-5501 GCA_043777855.1 Gammaproteobacteria bacterium
AAAACGTTGGAATTCAAAACGCCAGCTGTTTTAATGCAAGAAGAAATGGCGGCTTTAGCTGCTTAAATGGTTATGCACTTCGCAGTTGAATCCGCCAAAGCTGGAAACGACGATTTCGCAAAGAGAGTAATAGTTGAAGGTATTCGCCCTGTAATGGTTGGAACTCTACTGGAAGCAACTCTTGAAAAGGACGAGCTCTTACCAGCAGGTATGAATAATGCTTCTGCCAGCGTTTGGTATCAATGGACATCGCCCGTCAATGGCCGAGTTACGATCCAGGAACTCGCTGAAGAATTTGGGAATTTAGGAACTGGAGATGTAGGATTCTATAAGGGCGATAAGCTTTCCAGCTTGATTGAAGTGCGCCCTGATCTACCTGCTCGCACACTCTGGCCGTTAGTGTTCGCCGTAGAAATGGGCGTTACCTATCAAATTCAAATTATTGGTGCTCCAGCCATTGTTGTAAATGCCTTTCGTTTTCACTTGCGCGCAACTCAGGTACCTAATGATAGCTTCGTATCTTCTCAGCACCTTGTTGAGAACTTAGGATCTATTTCTAATCTCACGCTACTTAATTCGAGCATCGAAATAGGTGAGCCTGGCGCAAATCATGAAGACGTTGCACCCAATCATTCAGCATGGTTTCGTTACGATTCAGAAAAAGTAGGGAAATTAAAAATAAATGTTAATGGTTTGGTGGGTGGAGCGTTTCACCCGAAACCTGAAGTAAGATTCTATACCGGCGATACGCTTAACAGCCTTACAAATATTCAAAGTGATTTTACTTATCTTCCCATTTGCGATATTCAACCTTTCACAACTTACTATATTCAGTTGTTTAACCGTGGACCAATTTATCTTGCATCCAGTTTTGATGATCCAGCTTTTTTGTTTGAGGGTGCGTTTGACTTAGACTGGAAATTATTTACCGCACCGGCACATAATAATTTCATCAATGCTAAGGATATCACTCTTGCATCAAATGCCCTATCTGGTTCCCTACCGCACGAAACAACACTGGCAGCTACGCACGAACCTGATGAACAACAACATTCTTACAATGTATTGGTTGATAAAACGAGTCAAGGTTCTATTTGGTACAAATGGACGGCACCCAAGACAGGACTATTTGCGTTTAGAGCTACGCTTGCTTCTCACCCAAGTCATAACATTCTGGTTAACGCGTTAATTGGCATTTACCAAGGCGATACTATTGAAACGCTTATTAAGGAAGCACCAGTAATAATTATTAATCAGTCTACAGGAGCGACAACGGGCACTATCGCTAATGCAATAGTTCTTTCAAGCTCCTCATCTCGTTCAAGTTCATCAGCTAGCAGTCTACCCAGTCAACCTACGTTACTGACAGAGATTTTAAAGGGTGATGGTAAATACGGTTGTGTAGAGTTAAAGGCAACCGAAGGGACTGAATATTATATTGCCGTTGATTCGATAGATCATCAATTGCCTGATTTTTTATTCAAATGGAATTATTTTGAGAAAAAAGGTTCCAGCAGTTCTTCATCGAACTCAAGCTCATCAACCTCGGTTAGCGGTGAGGGATGTACATCATCGCAGCCTTAAAAAATGTTATAACTACAACGGAGTGCTTAGAGATGTTCAAATCAAGTTTTTGTAAGTTAATTATCATCACCGCATTTTCTTTCTGTGGTTCGGTATTCGCTGCTCCAGCGAATGACAATTTTAACAATGCAGGTATTATCAGTGGCACATCTGGATCGCAAGTTGGTGACAACGCCGGTGCGACTTTTCAAGTAACTGTAGATTGGCAGGGATTTGTTACTATTATTGAGCCGCACCCTTCTTACAATAATGATCAAGATATTTCTCGCAATTCCGTTTGGTATCAATGGACTTCGCCCTATACAGGAACAGCAGCATTTTGGATAATTTCAGATCCGAAACAGATGGCCTTATCCGTTTATACCGGTAGCCAGACTAATAGCTTGACAGAGGTCAGTCGGGGCGATGTGTTAGAGCGCGAACCCAACACAAACACGCCAGGTACACCTTATAGAGGGCAAGTTAAATTTAATGCTGTTGCTGGCGTGACGTACAGAATCGCCGCCCATGGATTTGAGTTGAATCAATCCGCCACTGCACCCGGTGTATTTACATTGTCTTGGTCACCGTTACCTGTACCTGGAAATGACAATTTTGAAAGTGCTGTAATTATAGGTGGCGTAGTCGGATCCCAAATAGCAGACAATGCAAATGCTACATTTCAAGGAAGCAATGAACCAAAGCCAATTAGTGTTTTTCCCGTGTCTGGTTCCATATGGTACGAATGGACATCACCATACACAGGCGTAGCGTCATTCTCTTCCGTCTCAATCGCACATCAGTATCTAAATGTTTACACCGGTACAAACATTGGAGCCTTAACAATGGTTGCTCAAGGTGCTAGTACACTGCGCCAAACCGACAATGCTGGGAATTCTATTGGGGACTACAAAGAGACTGTGAGGTTTGATGCGGTCACAGGAGTAAAGTATAAGATAGCCGTCAACGTCGATCAATTTTCCCCTAAATGGCTGAGCACGCCAATTACGTTCTCCTGGAAACAAGGTACGCCCGTAGATATATCATTATCCACAAGCGTTCCTGCTGGCGCTATTATTGGATCGACTGTTAAATACATCGCAACAATAAACACCACCGGAAATGCTGAGAATGTAGTTTTTAAAGCAGTAATACCTGCAGGATTTTCCATTTCGGGAGGATATTTTATAGGAAGTACATTCTATTCTTATGGCGGCTCATCACCATGTGTTATCGATAATCCAACACGCACTATCACTTGTACACTTCTTGTTTTGTCACAAGCTCAAACTCTGGCTTTTAACTTATTAACTCAAGGCTCTGGCAACTACAGTATTACTAGCTCACTAACTAAAAACGGTAGTGAGCAGGACAGCAATAATAATGTTAGCGCCTCACAAGTTGTTGCAGGAACTGAGGTGGCTGATTTGACTCCCAATGTTATCACCGCTAAAGACATTGATTTAAGTGCTGCACCGAGCTTCAATACATCTGTTGTGATTAATAGCTTAGGCCCTACAATGTTTGGCCGAAATAATGTACTGACTTACGATTTACATGGTGTAGTACCTGATAGCATGCCATCTAATTGTAGTGCTGCAACAGGCCCGGTGATTTGTCAGATTGGGTCAGCTTCATCCTTTACGCTTCGATTGAGACCCACTGTTCCCGTAACCACCGGTCATATAATAAGTACGGTAAGTGTTTCCTCATCAACACCTGACCCAGCGATGGGTAATAATATTGCGGCATTAATAAACAGCCTAAACAGCAATTGCTCAAATTCAGAATGTACCCCAACCAAAATACCGTTGGATTCTTGGTGGGTATTGTTATTGTTTGCAGCATTTCTTGTTGCTTATAGTGTGTGGAAAAAGAGAAAACTTGCGTAAACTCATAAGCTAAAAAGTGCTCGCGTATACGGTACTTTTTAGTTTTAATTTTTCGCAGTTATTTCTGAAGAATCGCTATTAACACAACTCTCAAACTTACAATATTGTCTGCATCCATTTTATTCAACATGATGTTGTCTAAAGTGCAAATCTGTTAGCCAAGACTAATTCGTCCCCTTTATAAAAATTGCCAGTTAAAGGGGACGGTGCCGCTGGCCAACAACGCTTCAGAAAGCAAAGTGTCGTTTGCATAAATTGACCACGTTCTTCAGACTAGCCTCTATGCCGCAGAACTATAATTCCTTCCTGTAAATTGGGTTTGACACCAGCTTTGAGCCCGCCGTTGAATATCTTACGCGAGACGTTAGAAGATGGTTCCAAAACTTTTGCACGTCATTTGGATTGGTGACGAAAGCAAGCGACCGAATAATTGCATTCAGACTTGGGTCGATCTTAACCCTGGTTGGACGTTAAAAGTTTGGGGCAATGACGATTTGTTTGGAGCATTCGCATGGGTTAACGGTAACCACATGATGAAAATGTGGGACGTTGAACTCTGCGGCGTGGCTGACATGATGCGCTTGGAGATTCTTTACAAACACGGCGGCGTTGCCGTAGATGCCGATAGTGTTTGTGTTCGTGGTCTTGATGATTGGCTTCTTGAACCCGAGGTATTTGCCTGCTGGGAAAACGAGATAGCGAGACCAGGTTTGATCGCAACGGGTGTGTTAGGCAGTTTGCCGCAGAATCCATTCATAGGGCAAATTATAGAAGACATTCTTGTCGCCCCGTCAGTGACTCACGATCTAGCTTGGAAAACAGTTGGGCCACAGCGCCTCACAAATGCCTATCACGAATACCAGTATACGCCGTTGACTATTTATCCAAGTCACTACTTCATCCCAAACCACTACAGCGCTTCTCCCTATCAAGGCAGCGGCCCAGTCTATGCACGCCAGGAATGGGGCAGTACCAACCGCGCTTACGACACCTTATATCGTAAACGATTCACAGACAATGACCCGCGTGCGGCCAAGACTTCAACAGTCCATCGTGCTATAGAGCTGTTTAATGAAGGTGACCTGGAACAAGCGGAGACAATCTGTAGACAGATTTTGAATCATCAGCCCAATGATATAGACGCTTTGCAACTCCTCGGCGTGCTGGCATGGAAGCGTGGGGAACTACAGGACGCTATTGATTGCACCACGCTATCGCTGAATATAAATCCAAAGCAACCAATCACCCTTTCCAATTTGTCTGCCATGATGTTAGACCGCAAGATGTTCGCGGAAGCCTTGGACTACAGCAATAAAGCCATTCTTCTTCAGCCGAATTTAGCAGCAGCACACTACAATCAAGGCACCGCACTGCTTGGTTTGCAGCGATCAAGTGAGGCGCTACAAAGTTTCGATCAGGCGCTATCTCTCCAGCCCAATTATGCCAAAGCGCTGAACAATCGAGGTAACGCCCTGGAGAATTTGCACCGTAGTGAGGAGGCTCTTGCGTGTTACGAAAGCGCACTACAGATACACAGTGACGACGCGAACGCACTAAACAATCTTGGGCAAACGCTCCTGGCATTGCGTCGATACGAAGAAGCTTCTGATATGTGTCAGACGTTGGTACAGCGTTTTCCTGGTACCGACTACGCACTGGGTAATCTCCTCGTCGCACGACTTTATTGCTGCGACTGGCGTGGGTACACCGACCTCCTTGACAGGGTTAATCATGGCCTCGCAGAAGCGCGACGAGTGTGTATGCCACATTGGTACCTATATGTATCGACCTCGCCAGAGCTACAGCTGTGCTGCGCGCGTATTTTGGTTGCAGATCAATTCCCCGCCAAACGATCAAATATGGTCACGCAAGATAAGCCGCAAGCTTCTGCAAAAATTCGCGTGGCCTATTTGTCTGCCGATTTTCATGATCATGCCACCGCCATTCTGGCAGCGGGTTTGTTTGAGGCACATGACCGCGATCAATTCGAGGTTATAGCGATTTCCTTCGGCCCGGATGATGGTAGCGAAACGCGCGCTAGATTGC
>JAYWHF010000743.1:0-1981 GCA_043777855.1 Gammaproteobacteria bacterium
AACACAGACATTGCCGGAAAGCAGCAGTTAAAAGCAAAACTGGATAGCGACCTCTCAAACAAACAGGAAAAACTCAATGCCATTCAGCGGACTCTGTCAAACCAGGAACAAGTCTTAGGAAGCTTTGAGGACTTCCAAAATGACATCTCAACATTGATGGCCAAGTATCCCTCTGTACTTATCCAGAGTATGGCGAGCTCGTCAAAAAACAATGAAATCAAGCATTGAAATGACGGCACAAAAGCTCAAGGCATTGGCCGACCACATGCATTCATCAGTTTGAATTTCGACGTTTTTATTTAGAAGGACTACTTGAAATGACCCTAGAAAACGGCCTGATAGCCGAAAGATTTGAGACGGTAGATGTGATGCAACAGGCGATCAAAAATCTCAACGTCGCAGCCATTGACTTGATCCTGGCAGCAGCCAAATGCCGTAAATACGAGCCGCTGGCGGCTTTTTTATTGGGCATCTCTGAAGAAGCACTTGGCGAGTATGAAAAAACGCTTAAAACGGAACTGATCAACGCATCACGACTAGGGGTTCCCATCATGATTCCGAGGTTTTCGGATCCTGCTGTGTTGAGGCATCTGCTGTCGACCGGGTTTTCTTCCCCGTCTGTTCTCGCGGAGCTTACAAAAAGTATGCCGCTGATACCGATTGCTTCGAGGAAGCGCAAATGACCAGCAAGGTTAAATTGATTGAGAGCGTGGTGCCATGGGCCAGAGCGATGGTGCTGATGCGTGCCAGGGCTTGCACAATTGCTGAGCAGTTAGACATGTCTAAGTCTGATGCCAGGCGTATGTGGCTCGAAGAGCATGGCAAGTCGTCGCCCTCGGGACTACAGCCTAGCGACTTGAGTTGGTATCTCAAAACACCCGAACGTCGTTTTCAGGGGGCGATCTTGCTACAAATTGCCCATTTGTCTGCACAAAGTTTGCCGCTCAAAGTATCGTTCACGCATGCTTACTACCACTTTGCCCGCCTGACAGCTGGCGAATACAAGATGGGGAGTCAAGGTGATGATCCTGCATTTCGTCCAACCGAAAGAGACTACACCATTCCCTACTCACGAGGGTTTTATCTTTACCAAATTTACTCAGACGACAAGTTGAACAGCGGGCAGCGCAAGTGCTCACTGATTATCCGGTCTTGCCGGGTGTGTAAATCAAAGTATCTTTCGAGCGTGGACGAAGCCAACTCCAAATGCCCGAGTTGTAGCTGATGCGATAGCGCGTCAAGGGGAGTACTTCGGAGATTTTTGAATCATTGAAGCTGGTTTCGTGGTGGTCTTGCGGCCCCGGCCAAGGCCGCCCCCCCCCCACAGGCTAACAGGCGCTGTCCGCGCCTGAAACATCGATCGCGCCGACCACGTTGGTATTTTTTAGCATAGTCGCAAACGCCGCACAAAAGGACATCTGCGGTGTCCGCGTTCTTTACCCTGTCCTGAAGGGCGAAGATTGCCGCGCACAGATCATATGCTCTAGGTTTAGCAACCTCCCAAAAGCCCGTTGTAAAGATTACGACGGATTGCTTACAAAGCACAACATTTTCTCACTTTTACGTCTATTTTAGGAATAAAGTCACAGTTGACAACTTAATTTTATAGTTTAAGCTAATTTAAAAATTTATATCCGACACCTTTTTTGAGTGATTTTTTTGTAACAATTGGAGAATAAGCTTGAGCTTGCACACAAACAACAGCGATTTAACTATGCATGCAATCATAACCGATGAACAGACACGGAATCAGGCGACAGTTTTTCTCAAGTTGTACAGGGCAGGCCTGGCCAGTCAGGCAAGTCATCTTGCGCTTGACAGAGCTAAAACTCTGTTTTCATCTGCCTATGATGGCAACTCCCATTTTTGTGCCGACCAGCTTGATGTTTTGGCAACCAGCTTTTTGAGTGGGGAACTCACATACCTTGTTTGCGAAAACAGTTGAGTGATCTCGAAATCGCGCTTCACCAGCTTTTTTTAG
>JAYWHF010000744.1:0-5484 GCA_043777855.1 Gammaproteobacteria bacterium
GTGATAAAAATATAAGGGTCTGTCACGCAATGCCCATTGCGCACGGCCATCCTCACGCTGAATAACAGTCAAGGGGGCGACCGGAACGGCATCGGCATCAGCCAAAAAAGGTGGCCACTCGGTAACACAAACTTCAGACACACAAGTGGATTCGCCAACCCTATCCTTATCGAAAACGTAAAGTGTCATGCCCGTTTTGTCTTTCTGCTCAACCGACAACTCACCCCCTGTATTCAACAAACTATTTACCGTACCTTCTGCAACAAATGTAGTGCCAATATGGGTTACACGTGTGCTAGGTGGATTGGTTTTAGTGATTAATGAAGAGGATGACTCCGCCGCATCGCTGGATGCATCAGAAGAATCGCTAAAAGATGAGAGGCTAGACGACTCAACCGAGCTTGCCTCCGCAAGGCTGGAACTCAATACTGGGGTGCTCGACACTGTGACCGTACCGTTCGGGCTTGTGTTGGAGGTGCCGCCTCCACCACCACCGCCTCCTCCGCCGCATGCGGTAAAGATTGATACTAGAACTACAGGAATCGTTAGCCTGATCAAGTGTATGCAAAAGTTGGTCATGGATGATTTCCTCATAATTAGAATGATGTGACGCCAACAACTTAACGAATCAATACCACTAAAAACTGTCTTCGCAAAATAAATCTTTTAAAAGCGTGCATTGCCCCTACAATCTACCCGAGACATTAGCAATTTGGAACGGATTTACCCTAGCTCATCGCCCTCAGCTGTGGGCCGGAGCTCCGCACAAAAAGTACTGGCACAGAGTTTTATTATCTGTTAGCTTGCCTCCCCTTCAAATTCTAGTGTATGAAACCAATAGCTCTACGAGGCGCTACACATGGCGAAAAAAAACCCTTCAACTGAAACCTTTGCTTTGCGCCCTTTCGCTCCTTATGAGGAGAAAAAAGGCGAAGAGTATATGAATGACAACCATAAGTTGCACTTCAGAAAACTGCTCCTGAACTGGCGCTCAGAATTGATGGAAGAGGTTGATCGTACGGTTAGCCATATGAAAGATGAAGCGGCTAACTTTCCTGATCCTGCGGATCGTGCCAGCCAAGAAGAAGAATTTAGCCTTGAGTTAAGAACCCGCGATCGCGAGCGTAAACTCATCAAAAAGATCGACAGTACACTTGAGCTGATTGAAAACGATGACTATGGCTATTGCAACGCCTGCGGTGTAGAAATTGGTATTCGTCGGCTGGAAGCACGCCCAACAGCAACCTTGTGTGTTGACTGCAAAACGCTGGCAGAAATAAAAGAAAAGCAAATCGGTGGTTAACACCTCTCGCGTGGCTGCTAGCACCCAGCCACGCCACCTCTCCTATGGCAAACTCACCTAACGATCCTCACTCCTCCTCCAATCCACCGCCTTATATTGGTCGCTTTGCACCGTCGCCCACAGGCCTGCTGCACATTGGTTCTTTGGTCAGCGCTTTGGCAAGTTACCTAGATGCACGCGCCCACAACGGCAAATGGCTAGTAAGGATAGAAGATATAGACCCACCACGAGAGCAAGCCGGCGCTGCGTCTGCCATTTTGCATACGCTTGAAGAACACGGCTTGCAGTGGGACGACGAGGTTTCCTATCAGAGCCAGCGCAAGGCTATCTACGCTGAGTACTTAGCCAAGCTTCGGGCTCAAGATTTGATCTATCCCTGCGCCTGTACGCGACAAGATTTAGCGAAAATGAATGGCGTCTACAACGGCCACTGTCGTGGCAGACGGCTCGATAGCAACCCTAAGCATGCGCTGCGCCTGAAACTCTACGATCTCCCCAAAAGCACAAACTCTTATGCAGGCGATGACGTATTAAGATTCAGTGATCTCGTTCAAGGAGAGCAGGCCCAGAATCTTCGCCTAGCGGCGGGCGATCAAATTGTTAAGCGTAAAGAGGGCTTATTTGCCTATCAACTTGCGGTGGTTGTGGATGATATCGAGCAGCATATTACTCATATCATTCGGGGAAGCGACTTACTCGAGGTAACAGCCAGACAGATATTTTTGTTTCGAATACTGCAAAAGCCTGTCCCACGCCACGGTCACGTAACACTCGCCACACACACCACGGGCCAAAAGCTCAGTAAGCAAAACCTCGCACCTGCGTTAACATCGCAGAACGCCAGCGCGAACCTTTGGCAAGCCTTAGCATTTTTAGGACAAAACCCTCCAAAAGCACTTTATACTGCAGAACCAAACGAGCTGCTGACGTGGGGGAGGCTGCACTGGGAGTTAACAAAAGTCACAGGAATGAGTGCTAGTATTAGCCCCTAAAACGCGCGCGATATAGCTCATTCCGGCTGTATCCCATTGATCTCGCTAAAGGCCAACTTACGCTATGAACCATCAACGCCTCATCATATTGTTGTTGCTCATTATCTATCTTTTTACCCCTTCGCTATTTACGTGGATTATTAGCCCCAATGGCGCCTGGTACCGGCCCTTTTTATTTTGGATGGCGGTTATTGTAGTAACGTTTGCGTACCAAACATTCCGTAAGAAACCCCATAAGCTGGACTAATCAGCGCCGCTCGCCGTGAAAATGGCCTGACCGCACCGATAATTACCCACAGAAAACTACCTATGAACTTTGACCTAAGCCAAGTCGCCCTGATTGGAATCAGCTACCTACTTTTGTTGTTTGGGATTGCCTACATCACCGACCGCAACTGGATTCCCGAGAGCATCACCAATCACCCTGTCACTTATATTTTTTCGCTGGGTATTTTTGCAAGCGCTTGGGCATTTTATGGCGTTGTAGATTTAGCGTTCCAGTTTGGTTACGGGGCGTTGGCTTATTATTTGGGAACCGGAGCGCTGTTTTTGTTTGCCCCTATTGTACTGGCCCCGCTCGCCGAGTTAGCGCGACGCCATCAAGTACACTCGCTAGCTGACTTGCTGGTGTTTCGTTATCACAGCCATTCCGTTGGCGCACTAACCACCCTCTGCATGCTACTGGGCATTTTACCGCTCATGGCTCTGCAAATTCAGGCTATCGCCGACACCATGGCGATTTTAACCACAGCGGGCAATAACGACATCATCAATGGCAGCTTCGACTCTATACCCTATGTCGATACCAGCTTGACCTTCAAAGACGTAATGGCGCTTTGTTACTGCGTAATCCTAGCGCTGTTTACTATTCTGTTTGGCTCCAACCGCGATCAACATCGGGGCCTGATTACCGCCATGGCCTTTGAATCTCTACTTAAAGTATGTGCCCTTTGCGCCGTCGGATTGGTCTCGCTGTTTGGTGTTTTTAACGGCTTGGATGGCTTGGATGAGTGGCTGGCGGATCATCCCGACAATCTGGAACTGCTGCACACCCCCATTCAAGACAGCTCCGCGCACACACTGCTGCTTATGTTCGTCGCAACGTCCATCACCATGCCACACATCTTCCACATGGGGCTCGCCGAAAACCCGCTCATGCGCAACTCGCGGGCCGTAACCTGGGCATTCCCTTTATTCTTATTGTTGATGGCGCTGCCCATATTCCCCATCCTCTGGGCTGGCTCTGAACTACAAGTACCCCTTAAACCTGAATATTTTACACTCGGAGTACCGATTGCTCTAAATTCGCCCAGCTTAACCATATTAGCTTTTATTGGCGGGCTTTCGGCGGCGACTGGCGCCATGATTATCATCACGCTTGCGCTCGCCACCATGGTCATGAATCACTGGCTATTACCAAGCCTACGCTTAACAGAACGCAAAGATCTGTATCGCCTGCTGCTCTGGATAAAACGCGGCCTGATTGCAGCCATATTCCTCGGCGGCTATTTATTCTACTGGGTCCTCAATAACCGCATGAGTCTTACCGACTTAGCGTTCACCGCATTTATTGAAACCCTACAATTTTTACCCTGCACGTTCGCCATAGTCTTCTGGAACCCAGGCAATCGTCGTGGCGCTATCACCGGGCTTTCGGTCGGCACAAGCATATGGTTTTTAGGCTTACTGCTACCCGTCATCACCGGTATAACCTCGTTACCCATACCGTTTACTGACGCTCAAATTCCTGTTGGGGTTGAACACTGGAACACGATTACCCTTCTCGCGCTTGGCTTGAATACAGCGTTTTTTATCGGCATATCTCTCGCCACGCGACAAACTGAAGATGAACAATACAGCGCTGATCTTTGCGCTGCGGATGAACTTAGCTATCCCGTTCGCCAGGCTCTTGACGTCCATTCTGCAACCGATTTCAAAGAGCGGCTCGCAAAACCGCTAGGAAAAGTAACGGCCAATCGCGAAGTCGAGAATGCCCTAAAACAACTCGGCTTTAGCGCCACTGAACGTCGCCCTTATGCCCTGCGACGGCTTCGCGATCAGATTGAAGGGAACCTATCTAGCCTTATGGGTATTCACGTTGCGAGCGAAATTATGGATAAGCACTTGCCTTTCAAAATCGCCGAAATTCGCGAAACACTGGACATCAATCTTATTGAAAACCGTTTAGCCGAATATCGAACCCACCTCACGGGCATGGCGGCTGAACTCAACAACCTGCGGCTCTATCATCGCAAAACGTTGCAAGAGCTCCCCATGGCCGTCTGTTCGCTCGGCCCTGACACCGAGATTCTGATGTGGAATCACGCGATGGCAAATTTAACCGCAACGCCAGCTGACGAGGTTACGGGCTCCTACCTCCAAGATATTAGCGATCCGTGGCGCAGCTTACTCGCCGATTTCAGCAACAGCTCGGATGTACATTACTATCGCCATAAAATCGAATTGAACGGACACCCTCGCTGGATAAGCTTGCACAAAGCGGTCATCGAAGGCCCTATCACCGAAGGCGTCTATGACAAGGTGATGATGCTTGAAGATGTGACCGAGACTCAGCTGCTCGAGCAAGAGCTAGTTCACAGCGAGCGCTTAGCGTCGGTTGGACGACTCGCCGCGGGCGTAGCGCACGAAATTGGCAACCCCATTACCGGTATCGCCTGCCTCGCGCAAAACCTGCGCTACGAATCAAAGAACCCTGAAGTACTTGAAACCGCCGACCAAATTCTCAGTCAAACCGACAGAGTAACGCGCATTGTGCAGTCTTTGGTTGGCTTCTCACACACCGGTCAAACTGCCACTAGCGAATTCAAAGCGGTTGTCTTGCGCGATTGCGCCAGCGAAGCCATTCATCTGCTATCGCTCCAAAAAGACAAACAATACGTTAGATTTATTAACGAAATCGCTAAAAACGCCATTATCGCCGGTGATACCCAGCGCATGATTCAAGTGCTTATCAACCTGCTTTCAAACGCGCGCGACGCTAGCCCAGAAAATGGGCTGGTTGTGCTCGCGAGCGCTGAAGATGAGTACTCAATAGATATAACGGTTACTGATGAAGGCAGCGGTATAGCGCCGGAAATCATTGAACGTATTTTAGAGCCGTTTTTTACGACCAAAGAACCGGGCGAGGGAACCGGGCTGGGGTTGGCAATGGTACACAGTATTGTTGAG
>JAYWHF010000745.1:0-1975 GCA_043777855.1 Gammaproteobacteria bacterium
AATGTTCTGAAGAAATTGCACATGTCTGTAGTCCTGTTGTTATGACTGTTCACTAACGCCTCGGGCCTTCCCTTAAGGTGCCCGCTGCAAGCACGACCGATCTAATGAGCAATACTCTTTAGAGCATCCGTTTTCGTTTTTCATCGATTAAATAGCTCTTAAGCCTAATAGAATATGCACAAGCTGCTATACAATAAATAGCATGTTAGCCACTCTTCGACGCTGGGCGTGGCGCTATTGAATTTTCAGGCTGTCCAGATTCGGACCGTTAGCGCCGGTTGAAGTCGCGCGTATCTTTACAGCAGCACCGACCGGCAAACTCGCATTGACAGATACCGTGCTCCAGCTTGACCATCCGCCCGTGGGACCAAAAGCAGCGCCGGTATTGACCACATTGCCGTTGACCGATATCGACAAAGGTCGATTGGTATTGCCTCCGTTAGCGTAGCGAAACTGCAGGCTGTAGGTATCTGTGGCGGGAACATTCACGGTCCACTCAACGTAATCCCCGCTGGCGTTAACGTAATCGGCAAAGCCACCGCCGACATAGTCCACCACCCTTGAGCCTGTTCGTGTCGAGGCCACTACTGCACCGAAAAGCCGTGCCTCCTCTGCCTGATAGACATTTGTTCGCCGGGCAAGCTGCGCCGCATAAAGATTTTGTGGCGTCAGCTGCGCTGGAGATACCGCATCGACCCACTGGTTTGACGTTTTGCTGGTGCTGTAGTTGGTGCCCATGCCGATGATGTTGAGCATGGGCCATTCTGCGGTGGTGTAGCCCTGAAAATTGCCGATACCGGTGATGTTCCAGAACGTCTCCCGCGCACCCGACTGCGGCCCCCGCGTTGCGTTGCCGCCGCTGCTCCAGACGCGGGAGGCGGTGCCGACCCGGATGTCGGTGAACAAGTTCTCGTAGGGCGCTGCGCGGTGATGGTCAAAGTTGAGTTTGACGCCAGAGCTGCTGGCAAACACATTGCCATTGGCGAATCCCTCAACGGTGATGTCGTGCACGCACTGCGTGTCAAAGCGGAGATTGGTGAACAGATTGTCCTGCGAGAGAAAAGTAGTAGCCACTCCGTGGTGGCAGGTTTCAGCAGACGTTCGCTTGACCGCCTTGATGGTGAGGCCGTCGACCGTGACGCGGCGAACGAAGCGCCTGGCGTTCACGCCCCAGTCCGAATCGATAATCACGACATTTTTAACCCAGCTGTCATCCACATACGCCATGTGGATAGCGTTGTAGCCTTCTTCCTGTAGATGCGATTTTTTGGCCTCGCCAGAAAATTCGATGGCTAGGTTTTCGATGCCGACTTCTTTCACAGACGAAACGTGTGAATAAATCTTTGGCTGCCATTCGGATTTCACATCGAGGCGTAGTGGCCGATCCAGCGTGATTACATCGCCGCTGATGCTCTTGATCTTGAACGTCCAGTCCACTATTTTTTTGGGGTCTTCGGCAGCCATATCACTGGAATAGCCAAACTGGTCGCTTCCTACCCCTGCAAGATCAGCCTCCATGTGCTTGGCAAGTGCATGGCTGGCGTCGTCGATTTCGACCAACCGGTAACTGGAACCTACGGCCAAGGAAGCTGCTGAAGCCACGCTCAACATATCGCTACCGCGCACAGCGTTGGCGCTTACGGAGGTTACCTGTGTACCGGCGTCGCTGCCTTCGATCCAGATCAGGCCACCATAAAAAGCCCACTTTCCGGTCAAACCATCAGAGCCCGCCACATCGGTTAGCGAGTTTGGAAAGAACAGCGTTGTCTGGCTGGGGCCAGCACCGCGCAAAACAAAATTGCTCTTGCGAATCTGAAGCACCCGGGTAATCTTGTAGCGGCCGGGTGGAACGTACAGAGCGCCGTCGCCGGTAGCTGCAATGGCGTTAATGAAGGCTTGCGTGTCGTTGGCAACACCATCGCCCACAGCGCCAAAGTCAAGTTTGACATTTTTCACCACCGCAGGGCTGGGTAGG
>JAYWHF010000746.1:0-5476 GCA_043777855.1 Gammaproteobacteria bacterium
GCATCGGCCGCTTTAACAAACGCTTCTTGCGTCCATACCGAATCAGTGTCTCGGAAGATATACACAGCGCCAGAACCGGTACCACCTGCGGGGGCGCTGCTCGCGGCGGAGCTTATGATCAAATTTGTCGAGCTTGCGGATGAAGTCTGCGACGAATTAGTGCTAGAAAACGCTGATGCATTGGGATTAAAACACTCGATAGAGCTCGCACTGCTACTTCGCATAACGATGCCCACGGCGTTGCTGGGTTCATTGGGTGTTCCTACGGCGAGCGTTTTTCCATCGCCAGAAATGGTTAGGGCAGAGCCGAATTGATTGTCGATGACAAAGTTTCCTGCCTTGAGATAGGCGTTTTGTGACCACAGATTCTCGGTGCGCTTGAAGACGTAGACCGCTCCAAAATTACCGGCAATGTTTTTAATAATGGCAACGCTCGAGCTGTTACTGGCAAAACTTACGGTTGAATAGCCGATATCGTCCTCACGGCAATTAATACCGGTTGAGGGGCTGTCCTCCAGAATGGCACCTACGGCCAAGGTATTGCCATCGGCACTTAAGGCTATCTGGTACCCAAAGCGGTCGTTAGGCTGCTGAGTTAAGTTGGGTTCTGAACTTGGTTGTTCGGTATTTGATGCCTTCAGATACGCTTGTTCTTGCCAATTGCCCAATTCATTTTTGATGAAAACGTATACAGCGCCTGAGTTAGGGCTGTCGTCGTTTTTTCCGTCGCCATTGACACCGGTGGCTTTGCTTTTTTCAGCGGGAGCGCCAATCGCAAGGGTTTTGCCATCCCCAGAAATAGCCACGCTCCAGCCAAACCAGTCGTCGGCTCCAGCGTTAGAGGCTTTAATGTAAGTAATCGCCGAAAGCATTGCGCTGTTGGTTTCTATTGGACTGGAATCCACGCAGGGCATTGAGTCACCGCAGGCCTGCACTTTGTAAAGGCTATAGACCCAATCGGTGAGGTGAACGCTGATGGCATCGCTAATTGTCGGCCCGGTAAAATTGTTGCCAACCTGCTCATAGTTACTGTTGCTTTTGGCTTTTTTAAACAGCTTGTAGTAGGTGGTGCCGACAGGAACACTAGTTTCCAGCCACTCAAATTTCAGGGTTTTGTTGCCACTGGCTGACACTTCAACCTCAGGCCATACCTTAGTTAACGCAGGAGTAATAGGTGTAGGAATAAAACTATGTGTGCTGGAAGAGCTGCTGTTTGAGGATGTGTTCTTTTTGTCGTCACCACCGCCACAAGCGGATAGCAATAAAGTAAACCCAACCAGAGAGAGTAAAAAAGCACTTTGTTTTAAAATATTTGAGCGAGTAACAGTATTCATTAAGCCAATTTCCTGATGTTTCAATTTAGCCGGCGATTTTGTGTGGCGCGGCGCTTGGTGTCAATCTAAACCCATTAATATCGTTGCTGTGCCTTTAATAGCCTATTTGGTATTTGTGTTTCGGGTGAGGGTCGCGTGAGGCTTTAGTTCAGTGGTAGGACAGGTGATGCACAGAGAGGTTCCTGACGTAGTTTTTTGTCACTCGCTCAGAATTTCATCGATACAGTAAAAATCCGCGTTCTTAGAAATTGGATTTTTACGTGTCCCCGTCTGTGGTCTGGGCAAAAACGGCAGAGCCTTTATTACCTGCTAGACTCATTGAAGCAAACTGAAGCAAACTTATCTTCATAATCGCGAATGCACAATAACTTTTATCTGAAACAGCTGGGGGGGTTCTGGAGATTCATGCGTCAAATCGATTTGATCAAGTTATACAGCCTGAAGCGTTGTCTCGTCGTTGAGGACATGCCTGACGTGCGTGTTGCTGTTGCCGCTATGTTGCGAATATTTGGCGTTCTTAAGATTGATGTTGTCGCCAACGGCGAGCAGGCAATTGAAGCCTGCAATAGCAATCAATACCAGATGGTGCTGTGTGATTACAACCTTGGTGCTGGTCGCGATGGACAGCAAATTTTGGAGGAGCTTCGTTACCGCAATCGCTTAAATAATACGAGCATTTTTGTGATGATTACCGCTGAGTCATCGCGCGAAATGGTATTGGGCGCGCTTGAATATCAGCCTGATGATTATATTACCAAGCCCATTACACAAGTTCTATTGCGTCAACGATTGGATCGAGTGGTTCTACGTCATCAAGAGCTATACAGCATAAAACAAGCGATGGATGATAAAGATTATGTGGCGGCTGAGCAGCGTTGCCAAGATCGCTTGGATGGCAACACCATCTATCGCAGTGCCTGCTTACAAATTCAAGCAGAGATGAATTTGCGATTATCTGATTTTAACCGCGCTGAGGATATCTATTTGGGGGTGTTAGCAGAGCGGCCGGTGCTCTGGGCTAAATTAGGTTTGGGAAAAACCCAAGTTGCAAAAAAGGAATACGAAAAAGCAGAGAAAAATTTAATAGAAGTTATCACAGCTGACAAGCGTGTCGTTGAGGCGCATGATTTGTTGGCAGAGTCTTATAATAAAAGAGGCGATACTATCAAGGCCCAAAAAATTATGAAGGATGCGGTAGAAATATCCCCAAAATCAGTTGTTCGTTTACGTCGTTTAGCCGCTTTAGCAAAGTTAAATGAAGATACTGAATCTTGCCTTGAAGCTAGCCGGCTAGTTATTAAAACCGCGCGCAATTCCTACCATGAATCTTCTGATGATTATTTGGCGCTTGCGCGCGAGCTTACGGACTTAACCTTTGAAGAAGATACGGTGGATGATTTAGCAAAAGAAACATTTGATGTGTTACAGCGTTTGGAAAAAAGACCTGTGTTTGATACCGGTGCTAAAGTACAAGCAAATTCGCTAAAATCTCGCTCTTTGGTTAGCCAAAAGAAGTTGGTAGAAGCTGAAATTTTTCTCGATAAAGCGAGAGAAATTTACGAAGATAAGAAGGATTATCTCTCTGCGGATACAGGTTTTGATTTGGCGCATGCATTAATTGCTAAGGGCGATAGGGCCGGCGCAGATAAATTGTTGCATGAGCTGGCTGAAAGATTCTCAGATAATGAATTATTTTTAGCCAAGTTGGATGCGATGACCGATACGCCCATCAGTAAAGCGGGTTGTGATAAAGTCGCGAAAATTACCAAGAATGGTATTGATCGCTACGAAAAAAATGAATTTTCCGAAGCCATCGGTATTTTTAGAAATGCTATTGCTCTTTTCCCAAGTCATATCGGGCTTAATTTAAATCTAATACAGGCGGTTCTTTCGGAAATTAAATCCAGCGGCAATCAGGCTGGTTTTGAACGAGTGTGTCGTAAATCTTTAGAGCGTGTTTCCAGTATTGAATCTTCTAATCCGCAGTACGAACGTTTTATCTATCTTAGCCGTCAAGTTAAAGACGTTTTTGCTGATTAGAGTTGCAGCCTTAAATTCTTTTTTATTATTTTTGTGAAATCTGCGTTTACCTCTGCTGCTTCGGCATATCGCTCCCATTCGCTCACCGTATCTTGAACGTGTTGGATGATGTGTTTGGCCTCTTGAGTAAAATTACTGATAAGTTTTGCAGCTTGCAGTAGATCAGCAATAAAAAAATCGTCGCGTTTTCCATTTACACTTAGCTGATGCGAGTCAACCCAAGGTGAGCCGGGCTTGTAGCTGTAAGCTATATCAAACGCCGGCGCAAGCTTCCATTGTTCATGCGGGCCTGCTAATAAAAAGCCGATATTTTTTGTGTGATCATCGTGGTTGCGCGCCACAATATTGAATACCATGCGACGATAGATTTCTATGGCATCGGCTCGCGGTAAACGCAATTGCCGCGCCACCGAAAATAGTTGTTCATAGCTATAGTGCCCGGGCTTTTTGTAATCGGCGTGATCCATCGCGCAAAGCGATTGGTAGTGCAACTTAGAATTACCCATTCGATCAAAGCGTTTTGTTAAAAAATGTGCGCGTTGTCCATCAATGAGCAATTCACAGGGCATCATGTGGATACCTGCATCTTTGGCCATTAAATAATAGGCGTATTCCATGCGGCCAAAACCTTGTGGGTCGCCATAGGTTTCACGGTTATTACTATGTTCAGTGACGCCATCAAACTTTAAGAGATAATGTTCAAACCCATTGGGTGCGTCGACTTGGCCAGAATAGATTTCGGAGCGCGCCGGGTTAATTGCAATCAACGCTTTTGCGCGAGCGCCACCGGCAGAAGTTCCCACTTGCAGTATGCCGTTGAGATCTTCTTTTGAGTGAATTTTGTTATAGGCTTGCGCGCGCTGATTTAGAATCTGTTGCGCCATATTAATTAGGGATTCTAATTCAAGTTTACCTGTCACGTTCTGAGTCTGACGTAATGCTGGTGCGTACTCCAATGCGCCCATGCCACGTTTCGCCGTGTAAAGTAATCGTTCGAGCGGATTAAAACTAGTCGGGTCGCGGCCGTTGCGCGACAGCCATGCGTTGATAACGGCGTTGCCAAAATCATCCGGTAGAGTATCAGCGAAGCATGCCGGTAGGCCCTTGTAGGTATCGTAATTAAGCGACGGAAAACGAAAGATTTGTGGCTTTTTAATTCGTGCAGGTGGCTGAGAGGGCATGTGCAGTGGAGAAATTTGCACGCCTGTTTGCGCCCACTCTGGCGTGTATTCAAATGTGGCCGTTGCGTTTTCTGGCTCCCAGACCAATGCCCCCACTAATTTATTCCACAGCCACACTTCAGCGAGGTTTTGCATTACCAATCCAGCCTTGGTTCTTGAATGCGGCCAGTGGCTTGCTCTTCCATGGTTTTGTATTTGGGTTGGCGCGCACGTTGGCGCTCTTTGCCTTTGAGTTTCAGTTGCGCTAATGGGCTCGGCGGTTGTTCAGGTAAAAAGTTATCCAGCTCTTGCAAACAATCCAGCGCCCGCAAGGCGGCAATCATATTTTCCAGCTTGCCGCCGCCTGCAATCATTTGTCGATAACTCTTGGGTGTAATACCTATCTCATCGGCTAGCGTTTGCTGTGCGATATTGCGCTCTAGCCGTAACCGTTCTAGGCGTAAGCCTAGCTCGGCAGTTATAGCGGTATTTGTCATTGAGTAATAGTTCATAAAAGATATATTTATACCTTTAGTATTAAAAAATACTGTTTAACGTTAAATATATACCTATTGTTGATTTATTTCAAATAGTAAGTTATTTAATACCTCTAAAGCTAATAAATATTTATTTATGGATGATTTAATACCTATTTAACGTGTCAGTAGATACCGATAAGACGGTTTATAAAGCTTCACGCTAATCTCTATTCATGAATGACGATATCGTATTATTGCGGTTCATACGCCAATACTGGGCTCATCCACCGCTCAATCTCTTGGATGCTCATGCCTTTACGCTCAGCCAAGCTTGCTACCTGATCTTTCTCAATTTTACCCGTCGCAAAATATTCTGCTTGCGGGTGCGCAAAATACCAGCCAGAAACGGCGGCGGTCGGCAGCATGGCGAAGTGTTCGGTTAAGGTAATGCCGGTATTTTTTT
>JAYWHF010000747.1:0-1974 GCA_043777855.1 Gammaproteobacteria bacterium
AAATGCCTTGGGTTGGTGCAATGGTCAGCTTTTGGAGCTCATACAACACGCTGAAAGTGAAATATGAAAATACAAAGGTATTTACGGCAAGTAACAAAGCTGCTGTTCGCATTGCTGGCGCTAATGATTATTTTTGTCGCCGTTTCAGCAATCGGTTTTCTACCAAAAATTCCTTACCGCACTGCGGATAATTTATCTTTCCTTAACGAAACTAATGAACAAATAGCTAAATTATCGCCTTTGGGTCGATGGGCAAAATCTGGATTTCACATAGGCGAAATAAGTTCAGGGGCCAACGCGGGTGAGTTCATTGGTATTGCGGCTTCTGGAGGCGGTTCTCGGGCTGCTATCTTTACTGCAGCCGTCATGGAGGAGCTTGATAAGCTTGGCATTCTCGAAAAAACAAACGTTATTTCAAGCGTTTCTGGAGGCGGGCTTCCGTCTGCTTACTTCGCGCTTCACTCTCAAGATTTGTTAGGCAAGAGCGATCAGTGGGAGCAGCTTCAAACCAAGCTGGCATTTGACTATAAAACGCGTTGGCTTTGGAGGACAGTAGCGCCGTGGAATTTAATTCCTATTAGCCTAACGGATATGGATCGATCTGACGTGATGGCTGATGTACTTGACGATGCACTTTTTGAGCAGAAAACTTTCCGAGAATTGGCCGCTAATGGTGGTCCTGGTAAACCAAAGTGGATCGCTACTGCAACAGATGTAACGGCGGGTGGTAGTGCATTTAGGTTCGAATACGAACACATGCGCAAATCATTAAATGCTGATCTTTCGCAATTGCGAATTGCTCGTGCAGTTCAAACCTCTGCCGCATTTCCTGCTGCTTTCAATTCAGTATCTATACGTGCCTACGATAATAAGTACAAAGCGAACGACAGATTCAAGCATCTTATTGACGGCGGTGCCTCGGATAATTTAGGTATTGATGCGCTTTTGGATGCAGCTTGGGTGCATGCGGAAAAGTATCAGGGATCTGCTGAGTTCTACGGAAAACGCCCCTTTGCGTGCATGCTTTTTATTGTTGATGCCTACACGCCAAAACACACAATACAACTCGGTCATTTGCGCGATGGGCGTGAATCTTCGGTGTCGCATGTAGTAGATTTAAATTTCCTTGATGCAATTGACGCTTCGTTGTCTCACCGTCGCCGCGCTCAATTGAATCTGCTGGGTTTTCCAGTTGAGTATCCCAAACGCCCGCATGGGGCGCAGTTGTTAAGTCCAGACACTAAGAACTGGGTTGGTTCGAATAGGGATCGGAGATTTGCAAACTCATCAACTGAAAGAGGATTTCAGCGAATTAGACCATACCCCTTTCCTGGGAAACAAGGGGAGGATTTGTCTTGCAAACGAAACACTGGCGATGAAGGGTTTGTTGATCAAACTGCGGCACGTATTGCTTTGGATGATGGCAGTTATATCGCACCGGTTCGTGAGAAAGGACTTTCATGCAATGTTTGGCATATCAGCTTGGCTGGAATTCGCTCCATCGTACTGCCCTCAGATTCCTCCAAAACTCCCTCCACTGCTAGGCCTGCGAATACCGTGTCGGATTTGGCTAAGTTTCGTGATTCTGTCTGGAATGTAACCACTCGCGTCCCTACAGATTTCAACCTGAAGGGTCCAACGGGTTGCAAAAACGAAATGCTAGGGAAGATAATTCGCACGGCTGCTGAGATTGCAGTACAGGAAGACGGTGAATCAATTGCTAAGGTTTGCGAATGGTTCGGAAGGCACTTTGAGCGTACACCCGGTGAAAGCCGATGCCGACCCAAGCCCGAACGCGAATACCGCACGACGCTAGCTGATTTCAAGATCTTAGAAATGCCAAATGGCGATGTTTCTTGTACACAATAAAATTTTTATGCTATTGCCAGTCAAGCCAGTTAAAAATGATTCGCTGCAAAAGCGAAAAAAGCCTGTGATCGCTCACAGGCTTTTTGAATTTTGGTGGGACCTGCG
>JAYWHF010000748.1:0-5469 GCA_043777855.1 Gammaproteobacteria bacterium
TTACAGGTTCCATCGATCGGGCAACTAAGTCCTCTACTAAAGCTTCCAGTTTGGCGCGCGTGAGCTTCATCACCAAATGTTTTGGGCCAGTGTTATCGGCGGTGATATACGGCAGATTAATATCGGTTTGTTGGCTTGATGACAACTCAATTTTAGCTTTTTCTGCCGCTTCTTTTAAACGTTGCAATGCTACTGGATCATGATGTAAATCAATGCCAGATTCTTTCTTGAACGTTTCGGCGAGATGCTCTATCAAACGCATATCGAAATCTTCGCCGCCGAGAAATGTATCACCGTTAGTCGACAATACTTCGAATTGATGTTCACCATCCACGTCTGCAATTTCAATGATAGATATATCAAAAGTACCACCGCCTAAGTCGTACACAGCAATAGTGCGATCGCCAACGCCCTTATCCAAACCATACGCCAGTGCTGCTGCTGTAGGTTCATTGATAATGCGCTTTACATCTAGGCCCGCAATACGGCCCGCATCTTTTGTTGCTTGACGTTGTGAATCATTGAAATAGGCCGGTACAGTAATCACAGCTTCTGTTACCGATTCGCCAAGATAATCTTCAGCGGTTTTTTTCATTTTCTTTAAGACTTCAGCGGAAATCTGTGGCGGCGCGCGCTTCTCACCTTTCACTTCCACCCAAGCATCGCCATTATCCGCAGCGATAATTTTGTAAGGCACCATTTTGATATCTTTTTGCACAACGTCATCTTTAAATTTGCGACCAATCAGCCGCTTTACGGCATACAAGGTATTGTGCGGATTGGTAACTGATTGACGCTTAGCTGATTGCCCCACCAAAATTTCGCCTTCATTCGTATACGCAATGATGGAAGGTGTGGTGCGATCGCCTTCAGCATTTTCGATGACTTTCGGCTTTCCGCCTTCCAAGATTGATACACAAGAGTTTGTTGTGCCTAAATCGATACCGATAATTCTACCCATGGTGCTTCTCCTAAATATTTCAAAAAAATTTTTAAAAAAAATGACTTTGTTTCGTACGATTTAGCGCTGTTTTACGAATAAGGCTTTCATCGACGGTTGGCTTGTATATTGGAGCTGACCAGTACAATTCAAGGCTAGCTATTTAAAATCCATACGGGAACCATGATTTCTACAAGGTTAGTGACTTAGGAAGCCTTCGAAACCACAACCATAGCGGGGCGAACTAGACGGCCGTAAAGCGTATAACCTTTCTGAAACACATTAATCACCGTGTTTGGTTCAACGTCTGGATTTTCCTGCGCAGAAACAGCTTGATGCAACTGCGGATCAAAGGGCTCGCCCTGAGGGTTAACAGCAATAACTTGATGACGCGCAAGCGCATCAATGAATGATTTGTGGGTTAGCTGAATACCCTCAATTACTGCACTGAAGGTGGCATTGCTGGCATCTATCGCGGCAAGTGAGCGCTCCAAATTATCAACGACCGGCAAAAAATCGTTAACCATTTTTTCCACACCAAATTTATGTGCCTTTTCAACATCTTGTTCCGCACGACGACGAGCGTTCTGTGCCTCGGCTTGCGAACGCAAAGACTGTTCTTTTGCGGATTCGAATGCCGCCGCAAGCGTGGCCAATTGCAATTTAAGCGCCTCTAGAGTTATCTCGTCAGCAGGGGCCGAAGGCTGCTGGCTTTCGTTAGTGGCTTGGGTCTCGCTCGTATCTTGAGTTTCTTCGTACTGCACGTTTTTCTCCTATCATTTTTTCTTTGGGGCTATTAAATGTGACCAGTCACATAACAAATCAGTGAGGGCTATATGGGGTTCACTGTTGTTTATTCAAGCGTTAAAATTTTTTTATCGCCAACACAGCTTTTTTCAGAATCACTTTTGCTAGACTTTTTTGCTGGGGGCTAGCCCAAAACTCAGAAATACTGTATAAAAACACAGATACTTTTTCAATTTTTCGGGATCAAACATGCTTACTCACCTCAGCATCCAAAACTTCACCATTGTTGAACGATTGGACCTCGACATAGGTCGTGGTATGACGGTTATTACGGGCGAAACCGGCGCGGGAAAATCTATTTTATTAGGCGCACTGGGCCAAACCTTGGGCGATAAAGCCGACGGTGAAAGGGTGCGAAATGGCGCGACCCGAGCAGATATTACCGCCACCTTCGACACGTCCGCTATCACTGAGGCCAAGGAATGGCTGCTCAGCAATGACCTGCAGCAAACCGAATTGCCCCACGAGTGCCTTTTGCGGCGGGTGATTAATAGCGATGGGAAGTCCAAATCCTACATCAATGGCCAGCCAGTCACTCTTCAACAATTGCGTATGTTGGGCGAAATGCTGATTGATATTCACAGCCAGCATGAACACCAGTCGCTACTTATCAAAGATACCCATCGTCGCTTACTCGATGAATTTTCCGGCCAGACAGACGCCGCCAAACAGGTTCGCGGCGCATTTGGCGAATGGCACAATTACCTTCAGCGGTACAACAATTTGCGAGACAACGCCGCCGAGGTGAGCGCCCGCTTTCAGTTATTGAGCTATCAAGTCAACGAACTTGAACTTCTAGGGTTACAGCCGGGAGAATTAGAGAAGTTGGAAGCTGAGCAGCGCGGCCTTGCTAATGCGGGTGATATTCTGAGAGGCAGTCACGAACTACTCGCGCTGTGCAACGATGATGAGCAGGGGCTCAGCGTAAACTTGCATCGGGCATTACACATTCTGCGCGATATGCCAGAAAAGTCGGCCGCGCTAATCGCAGCGGAAGAACTGCTCTTAAGCGCACAAATTCAAGTGGAAGAGGCGTGTCACGAAATTGACCATCACGTGGACACCTTCAATTTAGATCCGGCACGTTTGCAACAAGTAGAAGAGCGGCTAACCGCTATTTATGATGTGGCCCGCAAACACCGCATAAAACCCGAAGCGCTACCCGAGCTGATCACTCATCTCAGCCAGGAACTCGAGCAGCTGCAAGGGGGTGATACTCAGCTAGATCTGCTCGCACAACAAATGGCGAGCGCCCAAAAAACCTACATGCTGCTAGCGGGCCAGCTGTCTGGCGAACGCCGTGAGGCTGCAACTCGGCTCAGCAAACAAGTGAACCTGCAACTTAAAACCTTAGCAATGGAAAGCGCCCAGCTTTCGGTAAGCCTAACTCCGCTGACCGATAAGGCCAGCAGCAACGGATTGGAAGACATAGAGTTTTTGATTAGCACTAACCCAGGCCAAGCGCCGCGCAGTTTAGCCAAAGTTGCGTCTGGTGGAGAGCTGTCACGGATTAGCCTCGCCATTCAAGTGGTAACGGCGCAAACATCAACATCTCCCACACTCGTTTTTGATGAAGTTGATGTTGGTATTGGGGGAGCAACGGGCGACGTTGTCGGTAAACTCTTACGTCAGCTCGGGGAAAGTGGCCAAGTTATTTGTGTTACACACTTAGCACAAGTGGCCAGTAAAGGTCATCAGCACCTGTTAGTTAGTAAGAAGTCATCCAAGGTTGGCGCTGAAACAACGCTGGAGCTATTGCAGGGCGAAGAAAAAGTCACCGAGATTGCCCGCATGCTCGGTGGTGCAAAAGTAACGGAACAATCTCTCGCACACGCGCGGGAAATTCTTGCAGCTGGTTGATTTTGCCAGCTGGCTATTTTGACAACTGATTTATTTCGACAGCTAGCCAGTTATCGACAGCGAGGTAATTTAGTCGGACCTGGCTGCCATTATTATTTTAGCGCTTTCACATAGAGCACTAAGCTGTGCTCCGTTAACTCATAGCCGTGCTCAGCAGCGATTTTCTTTTGTAGTGCTTCAATTTCATCATTGTGGAACTCAATGACCTTTCCACTATCTATATCGACCATGTGATCATGATGCTCTCCGCGTGCAATTTCAAACACGGAATGGCCACCATCAAAATTATGTCTTACAACTAACCCGGCCGCTTCAAATTGAGTCAATACCCGATACACTGTAGCCAAGCCCACATCGTCACCTTGGTCGATCAACGTCTTGTAAACATCCTCAGCGCTCATGTGATGACACTCTGCAGATTCGAGCATTTGCAAAATTTTTATGCGTGGCAAAGTGACCTTCAAGCCAACTTTGCGCAGTTCTCTGTTTTCATCCGCCATTTTTCCCCCAAAACCTTCTCAGTATTCGTGTGGTTCGGGTATTATCCGTGTTCAAATAATTTAGTGGAAGCCCTCTTATGAAATTAGCCAGTCGTGTTTTACTGGTCACTCTGTGTATGCTTAGTCTAGCCGGTTGCAAGTTCTTCCCGGGCGTTCATAAACTTAACATTCAACAGGGTCATATTATTACGCCGGAAATGGTCGGCAAGCTCAATCTGGGCATGAATAAACGCCAGGTGCGGTTTGTGCTGGGTAACACATTATTGCCAAACACCTTTGACGATAATCGCTGGGATTACTACTACAGCCTAAGACTCGGATACGATGGCACAACAACAAAGCACTTGTTCACAGCTTATTTTGAGGGTGACAAACTCGTTAAGACCGATGGCGACTATTTACCTGGCCCAGCCCCGCTAAGTAATGATAAGTCAGAACGCTATTTGGATGACGTTAGACGCGACATGCCGCTACCGACTAATTAGTTTTTTTAATCACAAAGTCTAATCACACGCTCTTAAGTACAGCTGGGCTTTCGGGCCGTATTCACCTTTAACTCAAGTGCTTCTCAAAATGACTAATGGATTTTTTTAGCGCACATTGGCTTCAAGTAAGTAGGCGCTTTTTTTTGCGCACGCTTTCTGCACTCTTCAACATTTATGATGGCAGCGCAGACGATGCTGCGCGTTTTCGCGCGCAACAAGTCAGTGCCATTGTAAAACTCGCTCCCCTCACAATGCTTGCAAATCTGGTTAACGCGGCGATCGTTTTATTCACGTTTTTCAATGCACCGCAATTCAACGCATTAATAATCTGGGCGGTTATTTTAGCTTACGTTATTTTCAGAGGAACTCGAACCTCACTCTTTCGTCACACCAAACGCCAAGTACATCAAGTTTCTCCGCGAGCCTTAACCCGCGCAACCTACCACGCGGCTATGCTGGGTTGCCTCTGGGCAGCGCTGCCTATTTTGGTTTTTGATAATCATAATCCACACGCATCGTTTTTAATTGCCACCATTTGTACGGGCATGCTTTGCGCTGGTAGTTTTGCGCTAGCAACAATTCCGCAGGCCGCCGTGAGCTACGTGTTAATAGTTGCCGCGGGTTATGGTGTGGCGCTAATTAAAAATGATCTCGGACAAAATTGGGACTTAGCGATCTTGTTGGTGTTCTATGCATTTATCGTTTGTGCGGCAACTATCGCCACTGCACGAGCGTTTGGCGCGCGCTTGATGGCTGAGGCAGACGCTGCCCATCAACAACAAATAGTCAGCTTACTGCTGCATGACTTTGAAGCACACACCAGTGATTGGCTTTGGGAAATTGATGCCAAAGGATCGCTAATAAATCCGTCTAAAAA
>JAYWHF010000749.1:0-5468 GCA_043777855.1 Gammaproteobacteria bacterium
GACACAGCGCCCTCCAAGCGTAAAATTTCCACCTCAGAAACGGCACCACTTTCCAACAAAGGTTTGGTCACGTTTAGTTCTTGAGCAGCAAGTTCTAAAGCGCGTGTGACTTGTACTAATTTGGCTCTTACTTCGCGCAACTCTTGCTCGCGCTGTTCCAATTGACTGCTCGAAATATTGAGTTGCTCAGCCAACTCCTTGCGGTTAGATTCATAAAGACGGCGCTCATGTTCCGCAATATCCGGCGCTGACTCTATTAACTCGCTGGACAGTGTAAAGGAAGCCTGTGTTGTGAGTGCCAGTAAACGCGCCGAGCGTGCTTGCAGGGATAAAAATTCTGCACGATTTTCGCGAAAGGTTGATACAAAACGGGTGGAATCTATGCGCAATAACAAATCGCCTTTTTTAACAACCTGTCCTTCTCGCACCAATATTTCTTCAACAACACCACCATCGTAAGATTGAATCACTTGCAATTGTTGTGACGGAATCACCCGTCCTTCACCACGCGCCACTTCATCAACTTTTGCAAACGCGGCCCACACCAATAAAATCAAAAGAACAATGGCAATGCCGTGCAAAAGTGCGCGCGCGCGCAGAGGTTCCTGTTGTACTTGCGCCCAATCGGCATCGTCAATCCAATCACGATTTTGTTCATTGATCGGAGCTAACCAACGTTGATAGATACGGTCAATAACCGCACTCGCGGGAATACCTATTTTTTCTAGCCATTGCCCCACGTTGTGAAAGTAAGTTTGCGAACGTGAATCTGTCATCACACAGCCCTCCCGATTCGCCCTTGTCGTAAAGCTTCGACAACTTGTTCTTTAGGGCCGTCCGCAACAATTTTACCGGCGTCGACAACAATAATGCGGGTCACCAACTCAAGCAGTGAAGTACGATGAGTGATAACAACCAGAGTTTTCCCTTGCGCGAATTGGCTGATATTACGTTTAAATTCTTCTTCGCTGGAGTGATCCATAGAACCCGTGGGCTCATCGAATAATAAAACCGGCGGATCGTTGAGCAAGGCACGCGCAATGGTAACGCTCTGCCGTTGGCCACCCGACAGCAACCGCCCATACTCACCCACGGGCATCGCCAAGCCTGCCGGGTGTTGATTAACAAAATCCGCAAGTCCGCTCAGCCGCACAGCCTCTAGCACCATCTCGTCAGTTGCATGAAGTGCGCCCAGCGCAATGTTTTCGCGCAAACTACCAAAAAATAAATTTACATCCTGCGATACATAACCAATATTGCGGCGCAACTCGGCTGGGTCCAACTGATGAATATCAATGCTATCAATTAACACAGTTCCCGCCGACGGCTGATACAAACCCGCAATCATTTTCTCCAGCGTTGTTTTACCAGACCCATTGCGGCCCAAAATAGCGACGTGCTCGCCCGGGTTAATTTTAAAAGAAACACCGCGCAATACTTCACGCTCGTCGTTCGGATATTTAAAATTGACCTGTTTAAATTCAATACCGCCCAGTAGCCTTGCTCGGCTGATCCAATGAGCATCTAACGGTCGCTCAATGGGTTTATTCATAATAATATTGAGCGTATCCAAAGCCGACGCCGCGTGATGATATTGCATTAAAAGTGCAGCCGTTTGGCTGATCGGCCCCATTATGCGAGCAGCAAGCATGTAAGAAGCAATCAGCCCACCTTGTGTTAAATGGCCATCAATAATTTGATAGACGCCCACAATAATAATAACCACTGAAATCACTTGTTGGATCCAAGATGCACCAGCACTCACCGACCCAGACAGCATACGCATCTTCACCGATGTGCGGGACAACACCAAGGTGGTCTTTTCCCATAAGGCTTGCATGCGCCCTTCCGCACCCAAAGTTTTTAGGGTTTCAAGCCCTTGCAAACTTTCTACCAAAATAGCAGAGCGCTGCGAACTCGCTTGCATACTGGCTTCAGAAAGATTGTGCATTTTATGCTGTACCGCAGCGGCATACAGAAAAACTAACATAACGCCGATTAAAATCGGAAAAATTAAGGGCCACGAAATTAACAAAATAACCACAGTGAATAATAAAACAAAAGGCAAATCAACGAATGCCAACACCGTTGCTGAGCTAATAAAACTGCGAATGGATTCAAAAGATTGCAGGCTAGACGCAAACGAACCCACTGATATAGGTCGCTCTGATAATTTCAAACCGAGCACTCGCTGCATGATAGTTGCCGACAAAGTAATGTCAGCGCGACTTGCCGCTAAATCAACAAACCAGGCTCGCATCATTCGCAAACCAAAATCTGCGCTAATCATTAACACAATACCCAATGCGAGAACCCATAGGGTGTCAGTGGCGTGATTAGGCACCACGCGGTCATACACATTCATCACAAATAAGGGGGATGCCAGTGCAAACACATTGATGATAAATGCCGTTAGTAAAACATCGCGATACAATCCTCGATGCTCAGCGATAACACTCCAAAACCAATGGCCATTGGTTGCTTTCGCAATACCTGTCGCGCGCGCATCAAAATGCTGCTCCGGGCGAGCATAAATCACACGTCCCGAATAACGCACCGCCAACTCATCTATTGAAATCGTGATGGGCGTATCACCCAATTCTGGAAACACGACCTTCGCACACTGATCAGACTTATTAAGATCTAAAAGCACGCATGCCGCGTTGTCTTCGAGCAGAAGAACCGCGGGGAAAAGAGCATCATTGAGATGCAGCAGACTACGGCTCAATATTTTACTGGTGAGGCCACCGCGTTTAGCGGCACGTGCGAATAACGAAGGTGTCAATAGATTGTGTTGCAGAGGCAAACCCGCGACTAAACTTTCGCCGGTAAATATCAAGCCGTGTGTACGTGCAAGAATTAACAAACACTCCAACAAAGCGCCATATTTTTCATTGGCACTCGAGGGCGGCGAATCATATTGGTTAGGGTGTTGCGGTGCCATAAAATGCTCCAACGTAAAACGCACGGCGACTAACGAAGAGTCTTAACGCGATGAAACCAATCTACATACATAACAAACACAGCGGTGCTGCAAATATAGACGGACACAAGGGTTTCCGCCATTGTTAAGAAGTAGATTTAAACACTCAAACAACAGAAACAAAAAAGCACAGCACCTTTACAAGTGCTGTGCTTTTTTTAAAACCCGTCCTTACCGTTGATGCGTAACAGTTACTTCAACGCGACGATTCGCTTTGCGCCCGGGTTCAACCGCATTGTTACCCACAGGACGTGTAGCGCCGAACCCTTCCGTCGAAATAGCGACTTTCTCAAAACCATTCAACACTAAAAAATCGCGCACGCGATCAGCACGCGCCTTCGATAATGGAATGTTAATCATATCAGTACCGGTATTATCGGTATGGCCACCAATCTTTAACTCAACGACATTTGGTGTAGCCTTAATTTGCCTGACTAGCTCATCCAAACTCTGCGTAGCGGCGGCACTAAGAACCGAACTATTTACGTCGAACAACGCATCCGCATTTAAGCTAACAATATTGGAAATCAAATCTTTACGGCCCATACCCTCAGCAACATCGATTGGGCAAGCGGTGCCTGCATCTAACTTCATAGAATCATCAACATCAGCATCTTTCACTTGAGCAAGAGCTTCTCGCGTAATATTTAATGCTGGCAACAAACGCCCCATGTCTGCCAAGGTGCGTGCATGCGCAATATTTAAATCACTTTGGGCACCTATATAAGCACGGCTCGCTTGAAAATATTCGTTTTCCGCATCCAGTAAATCCAAGAGTGTTCTCTGGCCGATTTTGAACTGCTCAGAGTAAGCGGTGCGTACTTTATCGCTCGAGAGTCGGTGTTGATTTAAGGACACTAACTGCTCTCTAATACGCCAGGAGTCATTAAACGCAATTTGCGTCGATTGGCGCAAATCTACGCACGCTTTATCGCGCAAATCTTTTGCCTCATTCACCTCTTCTAACGAACGACGCACTGCAGCGCGATTAGCACCACCTTTATAAAGATTATAGGTAAGTGCTAACTCGATAGCATTTTCGTCGCCGTATTTATCCAGATCAACTCGCTCATCAAAACCATTCACATTACGACTCGTATTTTGCCGCGCCCGCAACTCAAGTTTTGGGTAATAACCCGAGCGTTCAACTTTAACATTTGCTTGGGCCGCCGAAATATTCTTTATAGCGGCATGAAACCCGGGGTTACCTTGATAAGCCATTTGCAACGCCTCGCGGATACTCGGCGGCAACTTGGCCTCCGACAACTGGCTCGGTGCTAAGGTTGCCCCCGGTAAGCTTCCAACAATACGTAAATACCGTGCGGTCACATCGTGTAAATTTGAAGCCTCCGTTAATAAATTCGTTTCTGCCAAGGCTAAACGCCCTGCCACTTGTTCGAGATCAACCTTACGGCCAACACCGGAAACAACGCGTTTATCAATTTGAGAAAATACATCTTGATGCTTAGTGTAATTTTCGCGAGCCAACGCCACCAATACGCGCTCACGATTAACATCCTCAAACGCTCGCGCGGCTTCAAAGGCGGTGAGCTCTACGGTATTTAATAACTCATAGTAACGAACCAGTCGCCCACCTTCGAAATGATCGACCTGACCAGACGTTCTAAAACCATCAAACAACATCTCTGTTAAAGATATCTGACCCTGCGCCGTTGTGTAGCGCTCACGGCCATCAAAATCGCGCGAGGTTCTGCCACCGACAATCGCAAGATCAACCGATGGCAAATAGCCACCGCGAGCTTCTTTCACTTGATATGCAGCGGCCTTAAAAGCATGCCAGCTAGCTTGTACATCAGGATTAGTTTCAATAGCTTGAATCGCGGCATCGTGAACGTTGGTTGCAGAGTCCGCTGCAGAAAAGGGGATGTTAACGCTTAAACATCCTATCAATGTCGCAGCAAGCAGGTTGCTGGCACGTCCTCTCATTTCTAGATTCGCCATCGGATAATTCCTACATTAAATTATAATAATACGAAAAATTTCAAGGGATATCGGCAGATATCAAACACAACCATTCGTGCAACAAAAAAGGGCGCGTACAAAACCAATACCGATCGGCGGGCATATTACGCGAGCGCAGCAGAAGACACAATAAACCTGCCGCGAGCAGGCTTAAAAAGCCAATCGCAACCGATGAAAAAATAATAGCGTAAACGTGGCGCACACCAATGGAGAAATTGTTGAGTAATCAGCACGCAGAGGCGCGATAAAGACTCAAGATACGCGGTAAACACTTAGCTGAAAGTCAGCAGTATCCTGCAGCCCGTGCGCGATTAAGGACAAAAACATATCCGCATTTATCTGCCACGCGAAGGGAGTCATTTGCAATAGCGCTTGCGTATTATCACCGGCCGGAATATCAAGATCGAAACTCACTCGCTGCTGAGAAACACATTCAAACCCAAAGGGCAACTGTGGTTTAGGGTGGGGCCTAAGTGCTGTATAAATTCGCTCACGCAATGAC
>JAYWHF010000750.1:0-1971 GCA_043777855.1 Gammaproteobacteria bacterium
CAATAAAAAACCCGCTGTAGCGGGTTTTTTATTGGCTTGAACTTGAAGACGCTATTTACACGACCACAAAGCCTTCACCTACCAATGCATTTTGCAATCGTTTCATTCGCTCGGTGATTTGCTGATTTGTATAAGCTCTCATCGGCATCTTACCCCAAATAGGTTGCGGCCACGCAGCATCCTCACTGAAGCGCGCAATATGATGTATGTGAAGCTGGCGCACCAGGTTACCCAATGCGGCAACGTTCATTTTGTGTGCATCAAATAGGCTGGTCATCACTTCTGCCAAACGACAAGACTCCCGCATTAACTGCAGCTGATCCTCTTCACTTAAATGATGAATTTCAAACACGTCTTCTCGCTGAGGCACTAAAATACACCAAGGATAATTAGCATCTTTACTCAACAATAATAGTGACAAATCAAAACGGCCAATCACAACAGAGTCTTCAGCCAAACGCGGATGGAGTTCAAACATAAAATTCACCTACTTGTTTCACCTTAAAATTGAATAGAAACCCTGCATAGCGCCCTGATTTTAACTCTATACCAAGCGCAACAACCGCCGTAGAATGAGGGCTTTTTCCTAACCTCATTATAGCCTTCAAGAAGTCATTACTATGCGCTCCAGTCGATTTTTAATTGCCACACTTAAAGAAACACCCGCGGATGCTGAAGTAATTAGCCATCAATTGATGTTGCGAGCCGGCATGATCCGCAAATTAGCTTCCGGTCTTTATACTTGGTTGCCGCTGGGCCTGCGAGTACTGCGCAAGGTTGAACGGATTATCCGGACTGAAATGGACAAGTCGGGCGCGCAAGAGGTCTTAATGCCTGTTGTTCAGCCCAGCGAGCTTTGGATTGAGTCTGGCCGTTGGGAACAATACGGACCAGAGCTATTACGCATGAATGACCGACATGATCGCGCTTTTTGCTTAGGGCCCACTCACGAAGAAGTCATTACAGATTTAATTCGCGGCGAAATCAACAGTTACAAACAATTGCCGGCAAGTTTCTATCAAATTCAAACTAAATTTCGCGATGAAATTCGCCCACGCTTTGGCGTAATGCGCTCGCGGGAATTCATCATGAAAGATGCCTATTCATTTCATAACTCGTTTGAATCCCTTCAAGAGACTTACGATGTAATGCACGCAACCTACTGCAAAATTTTTAGCCGCATTGGCCTTGAATATCGCCCTGTACTCGCCGATACCGGTTCTATTGGAGGCGCTTTCTCACACGAATTTCATGTACTCGCCGCCAGTGGTGAAGATGCAATAGCCTTCAGCAATGGCAGTGACTACGCCGCCAATACTGAAAAAGCAGAAGCGCTCCCGCCGGCCGCGTCACGCGCTAAAGCAGTACATCTCATGCAAGAAGTTGCCACACCGGGGCAACACAGCATTGATGAAATCTGCACATTTTTGAACATTACGCAAACGCAAACGCTAAAAACACTAATTGTTTTGGGCGATGTACAACCGGATAAAACCCAACCTTTAGTTGCTCTGGTAGTGCGCGGTGACCACGAGCTCAACGAACTAAAAGCAGAGAAGTTAACTGGCATTTTTTCGCCGTTAACATTTGCGTCAGAAATACGTATAAAGGCAGAATTAGGCGTCGGTGTGGGCTCCATTGGCCCTGTAGGCTTGAAGATTCCGGTGATCGTCGATCACGCTGCTGCCCATGCTGCTGATTTTGTTTGCGGCGCCAATAAAGATGGTTTCCATCTTACCGGTGTCAATTGGGAGCGCGATTTACACTTGCCAATGGTTGCCGATATTCGCACGGTCGTTGCAGGCGACCCGAGTCCCTGCGGCAAAGGCACACTGGAGATTAAACGCGGTATAGAAGTGGGGCATATTTTTCAACTCGGAACCAAATACTCCGAAGCTCTCAAAGCACGCGTTTTGGATGAAAATGGAAAGGAGCAAACAATGGTGATGGGCTGTTACGGGATTGGTGTAA
>JAYWHF010000751.1:0-5456 GCA_043777855.1 Gammaproteobacteria bacterium
ATTCGCGGTAAAAAAGTAATGGTAGGGGCCATTGATGTGGCAACCAATACCATTGAAACACCAGAGGAAGTAGCCAATACCTTACGAAAAGCACTTCAGTTTGTAGATGCTGACAAGCTCTATCCTTGCACCAACTGCGGTATGATCCCCTTATCTCGTGGAGTAGCAAGAGCCAAGCTAAATGCGTTAAGTGCAGGCGCGGAAATCGTGCGAAGAGAACTCACGACCTAGTCCTTCTAAAGAAAAATGTTACGGCTCAATTTAGGAGCAAAGTGATGTTTAAAACAACAGTTTAGATTTGGTTTATTTTAATCGCGCATATCATCCGGTAGGGCAAGCGGCTATTATTTGAAGCGAAAGGTGCTTAAAGCAAAAGGCGCATAAAACCAAACCCTAATTGGACCGTATTTAATGGAAATCAAGGTTAATTTTCTCGATAAACTCAGGCTTGAAGCGAAGTTTGATGATTTTACCGTCATCACTGATCAACCTATTCGCTATAAAGGCGATGGCTCTGCGCCTAGCCCATTTGACTACTTCTTAGCTTCGTCGGCGCTTTGTGCGGCTTACTTTGTGCGGGTTTATTGTTTGGCGCGGGATATTCCCACCGAAAATATTCGTTTGTCGCAAAATAATATTGTTGATCCAGAGAATCGCTACAACCAAAAGTTTCAAATTCAGGTAGAGCTGCCGGAAGATATTTCTGAGAAAGATCGGCAAGGTATTTTGCGCTCGATTGATCGTTGCACCGTAAAAAAAGTGATTCAAACTGGCCTGGAATTTTCGATAGACGCAGTGAATAATCTCGACCAAGACAAGCAAGCTATGTTGATGGCGCAAGCAGACGGCGCTGCAAGTACTTTTATTTTGGGTAAAGATTTACCACTTGAGCAAACCATCGCCAATATGACACGTATTTTGGCTGACCTTGGGGTAAAAATTGAAATTGCCTCTTGGCGCAATCTAGTGCCCAACGTATGGTCACTGCATGCACGCGATGCGGCTTCGCCCATGTGTTTTACCAATGGTAAAGGCTCCACCAAAGAGAGTGCGCTCTGCTCGGCGCTGGGCGAATTTATTGAACGTCTTAACTGCAACTTTTTTTACAATGATCAATTTTGGGGTGAAGAAATTGCCAACAGCGATTTTGTACATTACCCCAATGAAAAATGGTTTAAGCCCGGCCCCAAGGGCGCGCTACCCAGCGAAATTTTAGACGACTATTGCTTGGCAATTTATAACCCCGACGATGAGTTGCTAGGGTCACATTTGATTGATACCAATTCAGGGATGGTAGAGCGCGGTATTTGTTCATTACCCTATGTGCGTCAGTCCGATGGTAAAACTATTTATTTTCCCTCCAACTTAATTGAAAATTTATTTTTAAGTAACGGCATGAGCGCGGGCAATAACGTGCTTGAAGCGCAGGTGCAGTGTCTGTCTGAAATTTTTGAGCGCGCGGTAAAAAAACAAATTATTGAACAAGAAATTGTGTTACCCGATGTACCTATGCAGGTATTAGAAAAATACCCGAATATTCTCGCCGGTATTACCGCATTAGAAGAACAAGGTTTTCCAATAGTCGTTAAAGATGCATCATTGGGAGGACAATTTCCGGTGATGTGTGTGACCTTAATGAACCCAAAAACCGGTGGTGTATTTGCATCCTTTGGTGGTCACCCGAGTTTTGAGGTGGCACTAGAACGCAGCCTAACCGAGTTATTGCAAGGCCGCAGCTTTGAGGGTTTAAATGATGTTCCGCGCCCCACGTTTAACAGCATGGAAGTGACTGAGCCTGAAAACTTTGTAGAGCATTTTATTGATTCTACTGGCGTGATCTCTTGGCGCTTCTTTAGTACAAAACATGACTATGAATTCTGCGAGTGGGATTTCTCCGGAACCAATGCAGAAGAAAGCGCATGTTTGTTAGCTATTTTAAAAACGATGGGCAAAGAGGTTTATATTGCAGAGCTTTCTGATTTAGGCGCTAGCGCCTGCCGCATACTGGTGCCGGATTATTCAGAGGTTTATCCGGTTGAAGATTTAATTTGGGATAACACCAATAAAGCGCTCGACTACCGCGCCGACATTTTAAATATTCATGAACTCACTAAACGCGGCGTGATTAAATTACTCCGTCGTTTAGACGATAACCAACTCGATAACTACACGGATATCAGAACACTCATTGGTATTGAGTTCGATGACAATACCGTGTGGGGCCAACTAACCATTCTTGAGCTAAAAATTCTTGGCTACCTATCCATCGGGGATCACGAAGAGGCGATTGAATTAGTCGCCGAATTTTTACAATACAATACCAACACCCTAGCGCGTAACTTATTTTATCAAGCGGTACATGCAGTGCTTGAAATTACATTGGATGAAGAGCTAGAACTTGAAGATTTCATCACCAACTTTAACCGTATGTTCGGCAAAGAAGTTATGGACAATGTAGTCGGCTCGCTAACCGGAGCAGTGAAATTCTACGGCCTCACCAAAACTAGCATGAAACTAGAAGGGCTAGACAAACACCAACGGCTCATTGATAGCTATAAAAAAATTCACCAAGCCCGTGCGAACTATGCAGAAAAATAGCGAAGCTCAGCCATGAACGAATTCTTGAGCCAATTCTTAGGTCAATGGTTGCCCACGATTATTGCTATGGTTATCACTGGCGCTTTTGCGGGAATCTTGGCAGGTTTGCTCGGTGTTGGCGGCGGCATTGTTATAGTGCCGGTGCTGTATTTTGTATTGCAGTCTGCGGGTGTTAGTCCTGCAACGGCCATGTTGGTGGCTACCGCAACATCGCTATTAACGATTGTGCCTACCAGTATTGCTTCCATTCGCGCGCATCACAAACGGGGCAATGTGGATTGGGCGTTGGTGAAACGATGGTGGCCAACTATGTTAATAGGCGTTGTGTTGGGCAGCTCATTTGCACTCAACGCTAAAGGGACTGCTGCCAGCACCATCTTCGGTGTAGTGGCGCTGTTGGTCGCGGCCAATATGTTGTTTCGCGCAAAAGCAGCGCCCATCGCACATCAATTACCCGGCATGAAAGGCCAAGGCGTAATGGCGGGATTGATCGGTTTTTTTTCGGTGATCATGGGTGTTGGTGGTGGCACTGTCGGCGTACCGCTGCTCACTGCCTTCAATTATTCCCCGCATCGAGCCGTGGGCACAGCGGCGGTATTTGGCCTGCTTATCGCGGTACCTGGCTCAATAGCGATGTTGCTTGCACACACGCCTACCGACGCACCTGAGGGCATGATCGGCATAGTCAATTGGCCTGGCTTTCTCTGCATAATGCCGCTCACCGTACTGCTCGCGCCCACCGGTGCATGGATCGGCTCCAAGCTGGATTCGTTGACACTCAAACGCGTATTTGCCATTTTTCTATTGCTCAGCGGTGGTCGCATGCTGATACAAGTTTTAGGATTTTAAACGGTATTTTTCAGAAACCCATTAGTTTTATTCATGTGATTTTTCGAGATTTAAGATGCTTGAACGTAGCCATTTAGCGGTAGTGCGGGAAATTGAACGGCAAGGATCTTTAACCGGCGCAGCGGATGCTTTATGCCTAACTCAATCAGCCATCAGCCATACCGTAAAAAAACTGGAACAAAATCTGGGTATTGAGATATGGCGTCGCGAGGGGCGTAGCCTGAAGCTCACTCAGGCAGGACAGTATTTGCTGGCAGTGGCTAATCGTGTTTTACCGCAACTGGACTATGCACAAGAACGGCTCCGTCAGTATGCCCAAGGCGAATGCGGGGCTTTGCGAATTGGCATGGAGTGTCATCCCTGCTATCAGTGGCTACTCAAATTGGTTTCACCGTTTCTTTCTGCTTGGCCACATGTGGATGTTGACGTTAAGCAAAAATTCCAATTTGGTGGTATTGGTGCATTGTTTGGCTATGAAATAGATTTGCTCGTAACGCCAGACCCGCTTTACAAACCAGGTTTACGTTTTGAACCTGTTTTTGATTATGAGCAAGTACTCGTAGTAAATGGAAAGCATCCGTTAGCCAAAGTGAAATATGTAGAGCCTGAGCAATTAAGAACAGAAGTATTAATTACTTATCCAGTCACCATTGAACGCTTGGATATCTATAACCAATTTCTGTTGCCCGCTGGCATTAGCCCAAAAAGACACAAGCCTATCGAGACGACTGACATCATGTTGCAAATGGTTGCCAGTGGCCGAGGAGTAGCTGCATTGCCTCGCTGGCTGGTTGAAGAGTATGCCAGCAAGCTGGATGTGGTTCCGATACAGCTCGGTAAATTAGGGATACACAAACACATTTTCCTCGGTATTCGCGAAGCCGATATCGATATTGATTATGTCAGTGCGTTTGTAAAACTCGCACACCAATTTCATGATGTGAATGAGTAAAAACGATAGACCACACCACGGATTTTAAACCTAATCCGATCCCTTTAGCTGATGGTCAAAAAAAGTGCTTTTACATTCCTGCTGCAGAATTCAACACCGGTAAAAACGTCTCTGCATTCTGAAAACCAATCACGCGGTTCACTTCAGCGTTACTAGCAGGTGCAAAAAACACAATCGCCGGTGGGCCAAATAAGGTAAAGCGTTTAAGTAGCACTTTGTCGGCAGCGCTGTTTTCGGTAACGTCTACTTGCAGCACGTCAAAGCCTTCTAATGCTTTGCTGACAGCACCATCGCTAAAGGTGAATTTATCCATTTCTTTACAGGACACACACCAGTCGGCGTAAAAATCTAGCATGACCGGCTTGGTGGATTTCGCTAAGCGCGCTTCAAGTTCGGCAAGGTTTCCCACTCGTTCAAAATGCGGTTTGCTGGATGCTTCGCGCGCCACAGCAGTATTCGCAAAACCGCCCAGTACCGCCAGAGGTTGCAAGGGGTCGCGTGAACCGGCGAGTTGGCCGATCAAGATAGCCGCACCTATAAGGCTAGACATAATGCCCAAACCCTTGCGGAAACGTAGCCAGCCAGAGGCTTCTAGCGGTAGGTGGTCAAACGCATGCATATAAACGCCGATAAAAATCAGCATGGCCGCGAGCACTAACATAAGTGCGCCAATTGGCAATACGGGCGACACCAACCAGAGCGCGACCAAGAGCAGCAAGACGCCAAATATTTTTTTCACGCCTTCCATCCAACCGCCCGCTTTGGGCATAAACGAGCCTGCCGCAACGCCGACGAGCAGCAGCGGAATTCCCATGCCCATTGCCATCATAAATAAGGCGGCACCGCCTAAAAACGCATTACCGGTTTGGGCGATATAGAGCAGCGCGCCAGCCAAAGGGGCAGCCACGCAAGGGCCAACGATCAACGCTGAAAGCGCACCCATGATGGTAACGCCTAACATAGAGCCATTTTTATGAGCAGAACCGTTTTTATGAGGAGAGCCGCCCTGCTTATCGGCCGAAAGCGATAAACGCGTTTGCACGCTAGCCGGTAATTG